>JACMKG010000146.1 GCA_014380255.1 Prolixibacteraceae bacterium
AGCCGTATGTGTTTGGAGGTGGGGAGAAGAGAAAAGATTTACAATTAGACAATTTACTATTTAAAGAAAAAGCAATGGAATGGTTGGATGGGTGAATGGTTGAATGGTTGGATGGTTGCATTGGTCTTGTTCAAAGCGTAAAATAGTAAATTGTAAATTGTCCAATCGTAAATCTCTTTACATTCCCAGTTCCTCGCTGATGCTCTGCATGGCTTTCAGAGAAAGTTCAGCGAACTCCTCCAGGGGGATTCCAATCAATTCACATTCCAAGATGTTTTCACGCTTTACCGAAGCTGCAAAAGCTTTTTCTTTCATCCGCTTGGTAATGGATTTTGTTTTTACGGATGAGAGCTTTTTGTCCGGGTAAACCATCACGGTCGCCATAATTAAACCGGTGATGGTTTCTCCTGCTGCCAGAGCATGCTGAAATACGGTCGTACGCTCTTTTCCGGTAGCCATCTCGTTGTGCATCACAATAGCATCAATGGCTTCCTCGGAAAGCATTCCATCAAGCAAAGTTGCCGCGTAAGGCCCATGGCGGTATGGGTCACCCTGTGTTATTTCGACATCAATATCATGAAGCAATCCTGCTATTCCCCACTCTTCCTGATCTTTATTTAACCTTAGGGCCAAAGCCTCTAAAACAGCTTTGCTGGCAAGGCAATGCCTGATCATATTCGGGTTCTTAATGTGCTCATTTAAAATTTTAATCGAATTTTCATGTGATATCATCAGAGTAGTCTTATTTTTGCAGTTGCAAATTAGTAAAAAACAATACAAAACAAACGGCTTTGGAAATTGAACGTAAATTTCTGGTAGATAGCAGTAAATGGAAACCTGCTGATGAGGGGACACGCATTTCTCAGGCCTATTTGGGTCTTGATCCGTCGCCTACAGTACGCATACGGATTGCCGGCGACAAGGCTTACATTACTATTAAAGGACGTTCTAAAAGTATTTCACGTCCTGAATTCGAGTATGAAATTCCTGTTGATGATGCGATAGAATTACAAAAGCTGGCCATTTCTGAGCCTGTGGAAAAAACGCGGTATAAAATCTGGTACAAGGATTTCCTTTGGGAAGTAGATATTTTTGAAGGAAAAAACAAAGGCCTGATCATGGCTGAAATAGAACTGGACTCAGAGGACCAGGTATTTGAACGTCCGGAATGGATCCTGCAGGAAGTATCAGCCGATCGCAGGTATTATAATTCGTATCTTTCAGAGCATCCTTTTAGTGAATGGAAAAACGATTTAGCATGATATTTGAAGAGAAAAAACAACATCTGCTAAAATTAACCGTTTTCCAAATAGCCTTTAACCGATTAACTATGTATTTGAAGAATCTTATTGCAGGATTGTTAATCCTGGCCAGCATCTCAGTAATTGCTGAGACCAATCTCCCCACCTCAAGTAAAAGAAATAAAAACGTCCCTCCTGCTGACTCTGTCAAGCTGGGTATCGACTACCTTAAGCAGTACATTCAGCCCAATGAGATGTGGCAGTCAGAGAACCCCGAAATCTTGCGCCTGGTAAATGGACTGATCCATTTTGCTGAAGATGAAAACATCGACAGTATTTTGGTAAGGATAGACCGATTCCGGAAACAAAAAGATGTCCGTTACATTACCCGTTCTCCTCAGAATGTAAGCGATTCACTCCAGGTAAGCGGCTACATTTCGTATCCTGTTATTTTGGAAAAGATGAAGCAACTGGACCGGGAGATATGGAACGGAGTCAATCTTCAATCCATTCCTCTCTCTAAGGCCATGCAGGACAGGCTTAATAACAGACCGCAGCCTATTGCTCAGGGAGATGAAAAGAGTATTTTGGAACTTACAGGTATCGTTTTACCTGACAGTTTGAAAGATGTCAAGGCCATACCTGATACTACGGCACAAAAAACCAACAGCTTCAATCAACTAAAAAAACGGCAGGAGTTGCGCTCCCGTTTACTGGAGGCAGCACGTATTGAATACAACAAGAAATTGCTGAATAACATGGATGCGGAGCTCAACGCTTACAGAAACCATGCTGTACGTGTATTCTCTGATTCCCTTCAGTACAAACTGCGTGACTCACTGCAGGTACAAAACGAACAGGTTCTTGTTCGATATAATGACTCTATCGTAAACCTGGTAAACAACAATTTCAGCCGCTTTGTACAGACCCTGCAACAGCATGCCCAGAACGATTCGATTGGCGTTTGGGTACATAGCCTTACAGGTAAACCTACCCAGATATGGATGCGCGATAACCTAAGATCCATCAACCGCCTGTATATTAAAAATGAACAGAACGACTCGCTGGCTGTCAGGCTGATGAATCTGGATAAACATTCATTGGGCATTGCCATTGACGATGATGTGACTTTCAACAGGATAGCCCAGCGTCAAAGCCGTAACCATGAATTCCAGAAATTTAAGGTGGATGATAAACTGACCAAGATACAGAAGAAATTCGAAGTGGTGGCTCCATGGGATTACGGAGGCAACGGCACCTTCGGATTAACCCAGACCTACCTGAACAACTGGAAGGGCGGAGGAGAAAGCGCTTTCTCCTTCCTGGTAGTGTTAAAAGGATATGTGAACTATTCTGATAAAAAGATCAGGTGGGAAAACAGCGGAGAACTACGCAACGGCTGGATCAGACAAGGAGGAGATATTGATCAGACGCAAAAGAATGATGATAAGCTGGCAATGATATCGCGTCTTGGCGTAAATGCCTTCGACCATTGGTTCTATAGCGCCGAGGTTGACTTCATGACTCAATTCTTCAACGGATACAATTATCCTGACAAGACCCGTCCTATCTCCACCTATATGTCTCCTGCAAGGACTCTTGTCAAGGTGGGTCTTGACTACAAGCCTAACAAGAACTTCTCTTTATTCTTGTCGCCTTTAACCTCCAAAACAGTATTTGTTCGTGATACCGCACGCATTGACCAGAAGAGATATGGTATTGCCGAAGACCGTCAGAGCTTGTGGGAGCCTGGTATGAATGCCGACCTGAAATACAAGATCGACATCACACCTCAGATCAGCTATGAGACTAAATACAAGATGTTCCTCAACTACCAGAAACCTTTCCAAAAGTTTGATATCTCGTGGGAGAACCTGATTGTTGCCCAGCTGACAAACCGTATCAGCATGAACTTTATGGTATTTCTGCTATATGATGACAACGTTACTTTCGCTACAGGTAAGTTTGATGCAAACAATAAGGAAATATTCAAGGCTAAGTTGCAGACCAAGGAACTTACAACTGTAGGATTTTCGTACAAAATAAACAAGCACATTTACAAGCGCAAGAAAATTGCCCAATAATTAGCTTATCTTTGAGCTAAAAATCAATGATCTTAAAATCTGTAACAAAATAACCACATAGACACATAGAGCACATAGAAAATTAATACTATGTGCTCTATGTGTCTATGTGGTTTAATATTATAACACTATGAAAACATATAAAAAATACTTTAAAATAACGGCTGCACCGGCAGATGTTTACAATGCCCTTACCAATAAAACCATGCTTGAAATATGGACTGGTGAAGATGCAGAGATGGAAGCAGTACCTGGCACAGAGTTTTCATTGTGGGAAGAAAGCATTTGTGGGTTGAACCTTGAGTTCGAAAAAGACCATAAGATTGTGCAGGAATGGTATTTCGGAGAAGAGGATGAGGACAAGAAGTCGATTGTAACCATCAAGCTTCACCCGGATAAGGCAGGCACCAGCATGGAAGTGTTCCAGACTAACATTCCTGATGATGCTTACAGAAACATCAGTGAAGGATGGGAAGAAGATTATTTCAATGGCCTTAACCAGCTGTTTGAGCCTTAACCCACTTAAATATTCTTATTTGCCGATACCTTCATTACCGGTATCGGCAATATATTTCCATTCCCCCTTTTCATTTTTCTTCCAGACAGTCAGGTAAGTGCCACGGACAGTATCTTTCGAAGATACCGAAGTCCATAGGCCATAAGTATAGCCCAACTCACCACTCCGGGCAATGATCGCCTTTTCGGGCTTCCAGGTAAGTTTCATATTACTGTCGTTTAGTGCCCGGTAACTTTCCACAAGGCTTTGCTTTCCTTCAATGGGCATACGGTTAGGTTTTAACAGCACTACACTGTCATGTGCAAACTCAATAAAGGCCTTTTGCAGCCCATTTTGTAGCGAATAATTAGAAAAGGCAATATCTGCATCCATCAAGACCCTGGGGTCAGCTATAGGCTTCTTTTCGGTACAGGAAGTAATAAAAATAAGCATCAGGATTATTGGCAAAACAGAATTCATAGTGAACGAATTAGCCTTATTTAGGAAATATTCTGTATATGTTTTTTCGATGGTCGATATCAACAAAATAAACTGTATCTTCTTCCAGTTTAATCCCTATTCGGTAATCGCCAATTTTTATACGATAATACTGCTTAAAACCTTTGAGTTTCTTAAGGTTGTGAATCTGTCTTATACTGTCTGCAGATTCAACATTTAAAATAGTATCTGTTATTTCAGCTTTAAGTTTATTGCTTTCTATTTTCTTTATTGCTTTAAGAAATGAAGCTTTAAACTCGGATTTCATTTCCTCTCATTAAGAATATCCATAACACTTTCCCTTGTTACAGACTTTGTTTTCATTCCTTTATCAATTAATTCTGCCAAATGAGTATCTTCTATCTCATCTGTATTAATCGATTTTGCCTTCATACCTGTTTTCTTAGCCAGTTCAAGCCAGAATTTAGAGTCGGCTTTGCTTTTTACTTCAATAATGATAGCCTCCATATAACAAAATTTTTAATCAAAGCTACAAAATATTCGCCGTCAATTGAAATACTATCCATTCATTTTAATTAGGCAACTTCATAAACCACCCCATTAGGTTGATTTATTTTCTTTGAAGCATTTAAAACTCCATGTCCACAAGATTGCCAGCATCATCATAATCTAAAATGACACCCGGTTTTTCTTCACCACTTTCAGCCACCTTAGCATCAGTTAACCTGATATAGATAATATCAACTCCTTTATCGTATTTAATAAGCATATTTATCGATTTTTGAGGTTTTATATGCTGTTATTATTTGTAACCTCATCAAACCCTTTCGTTTCCTTGTCAGGTTCTATTAAGGACTTTAAGGAGGTTAACGAGCAGGTTTATTAGGGGTATCTAAGGTGAATATTCTATATTCTTTTCTTTTTGATTAACTATTTAACCATTCAATCCTTGCACCCCTAATCCGTGCAATCTGCTCTAATCCGCGTAATCTTCCTTATACCATCCCGCGTACATCCCATACGCTTTGGCAATTCGTTGAATTTCACCTTCCAGTAATTCTGGACTTATATCCTTGATCTTCTTGGCAGGAACTCCCGCATAGACCGTACCACTTTCAACATGAGTGCCCTTGCTCACTACCGACCCGGCTGCTATGATGCTGTTGCTTTCAATGACGGCGTTATCAAGCACAACAGCATTGATACCGATCATCACATTGTCGTGAATGGTACAACCATGAACAACAGCCCCGTGAGCAATTGTTACATTGTTTCCTATATTGGTAGGCGACTTTTGATAAGTGGCATGAATAACCGCATTATCCTGCACATTGGTATTGTTGCCCAAACGAATATAATGCACATCTCCGCGAAGAACGGCTCCATACCATATACTGCATCCGCTTCCTGTTTCTACATCACCAATAATAGTAGCTGTTTCAGCCAAAAAACAGTTTTCTCCAAAGACAGGAGTCTTGCCCAAAAGTGATTTTATCAATGCCATTGCTGAAATCTATTTGAATTAAAGAAACAAAGATACGAAGGATTGGATGATTTACTATTAGACGATTTACTATTTACAATTTCTTTCAGGATTGGTGGGTTAAATGGTTGTTAGTTAATTATCATAGTTGTTCATTGCTGAAATAGTAAATAGTAAATCGTCTAATAGTAAATCCTTTTCGACCTATCAACCAACTTATTCTGATATTTTGGGATAATAAATAAATTAATTCATCCTGTCAGCCTTATTAAATAATGGTTATTTTTGACCCTATAAAAAAGAATGAAGAGGTGGATGATCGTGTTGAAAATTACAATTTATTACTTTCGAAGCCGTTTCAGTGATAAATCATAATTTAAACTGACAGATTAAAAACAATATATCGAATGAAAGACGCAAAGGTAATAGAACTCGAAGAGGTAGCCATTCGGTTTTCCGGAGACTCGGGTGATGGCATGCAGCTTACAGGTACCTTATTTTCGGATACTTCTGCACTTTTGGGAAATGATATCTCAACCTTTCCTGATTATCCATCCGAAATCAGGGCACCCCAAGGGACAGTAGGAGGAGTATCAGGATTCCAGGTACAGTTCGGCAAAAAGAAGATTACAACTCCCGGCGATCTGGCACATGTGCTCGTAGCCATGAACCCGGCAGCGGTTAAAGCAAATGCTGCTTTCATGAACCCAGGAGGAATGATCATCTTTGATGTGGACATGTTTGGCGAAAAACACCTGGAGAAAGCCCAGTTCAAGACCAATAATCCGTTTGCAGAATTAAAGCTGGAGGATTATGATTTAATCCCTGTGCCAATCACCAGCCTTACCAGGGAAAGTTTAAAAGATCTGGAACTGGACAACAAGAGCGTTCTTCGTTGTAAAAATATGTTTGCCCTTGGATTGATATGCTGGATGTTTGACCGCCCGCTGGATTACATCGAGAAGTTCATCAATTCCAAATTTGGGAAAAAACCTTTAGTAGCAAAGGCTAACCTGTTGGTGTTGCATACCGGTTATAACTACGGTATGAATATGGGACACTCAACACCTCAATATATCGTACATCCTGCCCCTATTGAAAAGGGCGTGTACAGGAATATCAATGGAAACAATGCCACAGCATGGGGTTTTATTGCCGCTGCCGAAAAAGCAGGTCTTGAATTGTTCCTGGGCTCCTATCCTATTACTCCGGCCACTGACATCTTACAGGCTTTGGCCGAAAGAAAAGACCTTGGAGTGAAGAGTTTCCAGGCGGAAGATGAGATTGCAGGAATCTGTACCTCTATCGGCGCTGCTTTTGCAGGTAGGCTGGCAATTACGTCTACTTCAGGACCAGGTTTTGCTTTAAAATCAGAAGCGCTGGGTCTTTCGGTGATGGCTGAATTACCATTAGTTGTTGTAAATGTACAGCGTGGAGGTCCATCTACGGGTCTTCCAACCAAAACGGAGCAGTCCGACCTTCTGCAGACCCTTTACGGCCGCAATGGTGAAAGCCCGCTGGTAGTGCTTGCTGCAAGTACTCCTTCCGATTGTTTCTATTACGCATACCTGTCGGCCAAGATTGCATTGGAACGTATGGTGCCCGTAGTACTTCTTACTGATGGATTCCTTGGCAACGGAAGTGAGCCATGGCGTGTTCCTTCAATGGATGAACTGCCTCCTATCACTCCCAGAAAGGCTACCAACCCTGAATTGTTCAAACCCTATAACCGTGACCCGGAAACGCTGGCACGCGATTGGGCGATTCCAGGCATGGAAGGTTTCGAACACCGCCTGGGTGGATTGGAGAAAAATGCTGCCGGAGCTGTAAGCCATGATCCGGAAGTTCACCACAAAAACAGTGAAATAAGGGCTGCCAAGGTAGAAAAGGTAGTTGACATGATCCCTGAACTGGTAGTAGACGGCGAATCCGAAGGCGACCTTTTAGTAGTTGGCTGGGGCGGTACATTCGGGCACATGATCAGCTCTGTCAGAGCCATGCAGGAAAAAGGCAAGAAAGTAAGCCTTGCCCATTTCAACTACATCAAGCCATTGCCTAAGAATACGGCAGAAGTATTTAGCAGGTTTAAGAAGATTGTGGTCTGTGAGCTTAACCTTGGACAGTTTGCAAGCTACCTGCGCGATAAACACCCCCAGTTTACCTATTACCAGGTAAACAAGATGAAAGGATTGCCTTTCTCGGTACACGAATTAGTAGAAAACTTTGATAAATTACTGGAGGCCTGATCATGACAAAATTTAATTATACTGCCAAAGATTTCAAAAGTGCTGCTGAAGTTCGCTGGTGCCCCGGTTGTGGAGACTACGCCATCATGAACGCAGTGCAAAAGACCATGGCCGATATGGATATTCCACACAAAGACTTTGCGGTGATCTCTGGTATCGGCTGCTCCTCACGTTTCCCTTATTACATGAGCACGTATGGTTTTCATACGATCCATGGGCGTGCTACAGCCATTGCCTCGGGTGTTAAGTCAGCTAATCCTGATTTAACGGTATGGGTCATAACAGGAGACGGAGACTCGCTGGCTATCGGTGGAAACCACTTTATTCACCTGGTAAGGCGTAACATCAACCTGAACGTTATTCTCTTCAACAACAAGATATATGGTCTTACCAAAGGACAGTATTCGCCTACCTCAGACAGAGGAGTGATTACCAAGACTTCTCCTTTCGGAACCATTGAAGACTCATTTGTTCCTGGCCAGCTGGTAATTGGCTCACGCGGTACTTTCTTTGCTCGTGCTGTTGACAATAACATCAAACATACACAGGAAGTATTGGCCGATGCTGCACAGCACGAAGGAACCTCTGTGGTTGAAGTGCTTCAGAACTGCGTGATCTTCAACGATGGCATCCATGACCAGATTGCCGATCCGAAGTTCCGCGCCGAGCGTCAGATCTTCCTCAAAAAAGGTCAGCCAATGATTTTCGGAGAGAATGAAGACAAAGGCCTTGTGCAGGAAAACGGCAAGCTGAAAGTGGTAAAGATTGGCGAAAACGGCATTACCCGTGAAGATATCCTTGTGCATAACCCTTCGGAAGACAACCTGGGATTGCAGGTTGCGCTGATCAACATGTCTCTTCCTGAATTTCCGATAGCTATGGGTGTGATCCGTGGTGTTGAAGCCCCGGTATATGACCAGGAGATGACCAAGCAGATTCAAAACGTTCAGGAGAAAAGAAAAATTACTTCTATGGACCAACTGCTTCGTTCGGGTAATACCTGGACCGTGGATGGCGAACATTGCAATGAACCGGTTAAGTTTTTTGACAACAAGTGCTTCGGGTAAGTATTGCGATGCTGCGATGAAATGCATATTCTGGCTACCGACAATTAGCTACTGCCTGAAAGCAAATATAGCTACTGGTTGGCAGAAAATAGCCAGAAGCTAGGCCTATAGATGTCAAAAGCGTCTTACTATCCATATCACAACAATATTTGGTTGATGAACTTCTAAAATACAATAAAGGCGGGGGATCCTGAAAGGGATTTCCCGCTTTTTAATTCTTCCAACCACAATTTCCATTTCTGATTTCATCATACCCTGTAACAGAACGGAGTCCCGACCACCCTTCCAGAAAACGAAACACTATCTTCAAATTGAAATGCACTGCCTCCAATTTAGGGAAAAGGCAATAATATCCCAAAAAATCGTACATTTAGAACCGATTCCGAACATTTGTAGGCGGGGAATGTTTAATGATTGAATGATTATGCGAGGGATATTGATGTATATAAACATAAAACTTAATTGCTTTTTTATTTTCCTGTTTTTGTTTATGTCGGCTGTTTCATCAGCTGATATAATCAATATCGGGGTTCCGTATATCCACAACTATTTAAAAAAAGAATACAAGGCCGGAACCCAGAACTGGTCGATTTCCCAAGACCAGAAAGGTTTTTTGTATTTCGGCAACAATGAAGGACTGCTGGTTTTTGACGGGGTCAACTGGCAATTGCACCGTATGCCCAATTTATCGATTGTAAGGTCGTTGTTCATTGCCAAAGATGGGCAGATATACGTGGGGGCCTACAATGATCTGGGAAAAATGGTGACCAGCAAAAGCGGAAAAATGGAATTCCAGTCCTTAAGAAAATACCTTCCTGCTGATTTTCTCAATTTCGACGACATCTGGAACATTACCCCCTTTGAAGATCAGGTGGTATACCAATCCTACAATTGTGCCTTCCTGTTCAAAAATGATTCAACTGTTTCAATAATAAAAGCTCCCGTGAGGTTTCAGAATTCCTTCCAGGTCAATGGACGGTTATATTTCAATGACATTGAAAAAGGGATGATGGAATTTTCCAACCATTCCTTAAAGCCATTGAGCAATTGTGAAGCGATCAAAGGGGAAGAAATATGGTCGATCCTGCCTTTTAACGATGGCAATGATTTAATGATTTGCACCTTAAATAAGGGAATTTACATCTACCATTCCAACGAACTGAAGGAGTGGAAGGTTCCTGTCAATAGCCTTTTTAAGCAAAAGCAGATTTTCAGTGCAACCATTATTCAGGATAAGTATTATGCCATTGGGACCATCCAGGATGGAGTTATAGTCATTGATGAACTAGGAAACATTATTCAGCAAGTAAACCGACAGAAGGGACTTCAAAACAATACCATTCTAAAAACCTTCTGTGACCAAACAGGCAATCTTTGGCTGGGGCTTGACAATGGAATTGACTATGTGAACTTCAATTCACCCATCACCTTTCTTCAGGAGGCCGATGGAATCGGGGCAGGCTATACTTCCATCATTCACCATGGGAAAATTTACCTTGGAACCAACCAGGGACTATTTGTCAAAGATTGGAATGAATCCAATAAAAACAATGAATTCAGGCTCATTGCAGGTACCAACGGACAGGTTTGGTATCTAGGGGTTCATGATAATGTACTCATCTGCGGGCACAACAAGGGCACCTTTGTTATTTCAGGAGAAACAGCCAGCCAGATCAGTAAAATTCCGGGGGCATGGAAGTTTCATACTCTTAAACGTTTTCCCGATTATATGATCGGTGGAACATACAGCGGTCTTTCCTTGTATAAAAAAGAAGGCGGAAGCTGGGTTAGCCAAGGAAAAATCAAAGGCTTTGATGAGTCTTTTCGCGTTTTTGAGGAAGATGAAAATGGAGATTTGTGGATGAGCCATGGTTTCAAGGGAATTTACAAGATCCACATCGGGAACAATTTAGACAGTATCCCTTCTTTTCAATTTTACCTTTCCAAGGATGGCTTACCCACCAATTACAACTTGAATGTATTTAAAATCAAGGGAAAGGTAGTAGTAACCTCTAAAGTAGGCATTTACGAATACAATTCGAAAACTGATAAGTTTGAGCCTTCGACCTATTTTAACCAGTTGTTAAGTCCGTTAAAAGATATCTCTTTTCTGAAAGAAGATCCGCTGGGAAATATCTGGTATATTGCATTGAACCTGGCAAAAAAATCTACTGGGGTTTTCCGTATCCAGAAGGATATGACTTACAAACAGGAGAGTGCTCCTTTTGCAATGCTCACAGGGCACTTTATCAGCGGATTTGAATCGATCTATTTCTATTCTGAAGATCACATCATCTTTGGCACTGAAGAGGGATTTGCGCATTATTCACCTCTTATCAACTATGTGAACAATAAAGAATTCTCGGTCTATATCAACCGGGCAACCGCATTGCACCTTGACAGCACCTTCTTTTACGGTATGACTGCCAACGAAAACATTAAAGATCATTCAACGCTTAGTTTCCCCTATAAAGACAATTCTTTTCGCTTCTCCTACACTTCCCCCTCCTTTGAAAACCTGGAGAATATCGAATATAGCTTTAAGCTTTCAGGATCGGGTAATAAGTTTTCGGAATGGAGCAGTACTCCTTTTACTGAATATGCCAATCTGCCTTCAGGAGAATATACTTTCATTGTAAAAGCTCGCAACCAGATGGGCATTGAGAGCCAGCCCGACAGCCTGACATTCAGAATAAGACCTCCATGGTATAAAACCGTTTATGCCTATTTAATTTACACCCTAATAGTTTGCTTGTTGTTTTTACTGGCCATATGGGTAATTATTAAACGGATTGAAATATCGAAGCGAAAAGAACGGCTGAAACATTTGCGTTCATTTCGTCAAAAAGAACAGGATTTTATCACCCAGGCATTGATCTCGGAGAAAAAGATCATCAATTTGAAAAATGAAAAGCTCAGGATTGAGATGATCCACCGGGATAAGGAACTTGCCAATCAAACCATGGACCTGATTGTAAAAAATAAATTCCTGGTAAAGATCAAGGAGGATTTGGAGAAACTTAAGCAATCGAGTCAGGATGAATCTCAGAAAGTTAAAATATCAACATTGATTGGTAAGATTGACAAAGATCTTGATCAAAAAAAGCAATGGGAAGTATTTGAAACAGCTTTTGATGAGGTTCACGAAGACTTCTTAACTCGCCTAAAGGCTCAATACACTAATTTAACACCAAAGGAACTTCGTCTTTGTGCTTACCTGCGTATGAATATTTCGACCAAGGAAATTGCCCCCTTGATGAACATTTCTGTTCGTGGAGTGGAGATCTGCAGGTATCGGGTACGCAAGAAACTTAACATTGACCGGGATCAGAACCTCACCAGCCTGATAATAAATTTATAGGCGACGATCTAGCCTGTAGTATCGTGAAATATTAAGTGTGTGTATTCTAAATAATACTACTCAAACACACTACACCCCTCTTATACAGTGTATTATATCTTATTCTGAGATAAATATGATGTAATGATATTTTGCCATTGATGTATTTTTGAAGTACTCACAAACCTACTTTAACAAGTTTATTAGAATAGTTTTGTGCGATTAAATATTGATTTTACATCAATTTAATATTAATTCTTTTAGAAACCATTTCTAGAACTTAATCTATTTATGAAAAAAGCTGTTTTAATTCTTCTATTTTTTGCAAGCTCCTTTGCAGTATTTGCACAAGGGCTGCAAGTAAAAGGAATTGTGACATCATCTGATGATGGACAACCGATTCCCGGTGTGAGTATTGTTGTAAAAGGAACAACAAATGGTATTATTACCGACATGGGTGGTAATTACATATTAAACGTACCTGGCAATTCAACCCTTGTTTTCTCTTTTGTAGGGATGACCAAACAAGAAGTACCAGTTAACATGCGTCCTATAATCAATGTCGCGTTAGACCCCGAGCAAACCGATATTGATGAAGTAATAGTTGTTGGTTACGGAACTCAGAAAAAGAGTGTAGTAACTGCGGCCATTAGCAGGGTTTCTGCAGAAGATCTGGTAAAGACTTCACCTACCCGTGTGGAAGATGCCCTTAAAGGCAAAGTTTCAGGGGTGCAGATCACTCAAAGTTCTGGTCAGCCAGGCTCGGATTCCAAAGTAAGGATTCGTGGTATTGGTACTGTGAACAACAGCGAGCCACTTTATATTGTGGATGGAATGCCCGTTGATGGTGGTATTGATTATTTGAATCCAGTGGATATTAAGTCTGTTGAGATTTTAAAAGATGCAGCCTCTTCAGCCATTTATGGTGCCCGTGCAGCCAATGGAGTAATACTTGTAACTACTAAAACTGGTACTGTCGGAAAGGTTTCCGTTAGCTACGATGTGTCTTATGGATTTCAGAACCCATGGAAGAAAAAATCGGTATTAAACGCTACCCAGTATATGACTGTAATGAATGAAGCAGCAATTAATGATGGTAATGCACCAAAATACTCTGCTGATCAAATCTCTGCTGCAGGCGTTGGAACTGATTGGCAGGATGAAACCTTTAATTACAATGCACCCGTACAAAGCCATCAGGTCAGTCTTAACGGAGGTACTGAAAAGGTAACTTATTTCTTATCGATGGGTTATTTTGACCAACAAGGTATTGTAGGTGGAGATTTCGGAAAGTCGAACTTCAATCGCTGGAGTTTACGTTCAAACAATACATATAATATATTTGAAACTCCGGACAGAAAATTCCTTAATCAATTAAAGGCTGGTGTAAACATTGGTTATTCAAGAACCAAATCTTCAGGTATTGAAACGAACTCAGAATATGGATCAGTATTGGGAAGTGCTTTGGCTTTTGATCCAACAGTACCAGTGTATGCCACTGACCCTGCCTCCGTTTTAGCCCTGCACCCTTATGCTGTTACTGATAAGTTTGGGAATGTATTTTCTACCCCTGCAGGTGGATTCCAGGAGATCGCAAATCCAGTTGCCATGTTAAATTCGCCTACTAAAGGCCAGGGAAATGCCGACAAATTTGTATCCACCATGTGGGGTGAATTAAGCATTTTCAATGGATTAAAATTCAAGACCAGTTATGGTGTAGACCTTGCTTTTTGGGGCAACGACGGATACACATTTCCCTACTTCCTTGCGACTCAAGGGAAAGACGTAACCCAAAGTTCAGTGTATTCAAATATGCACCGGGGAATGACCTGGCAGGTGGAAAACATCTTAACCTATACAAAGACCATTGCCCAAAAGCATAACCTGACCTTCTTGTTGGGACAATCGGCTAAAGAATATAAAGTTCGTGAGCTTTATGGAGATGATTATGACCTTTTGGAAACAGATCCCAATAAAGCCAACATTGACTATGCGATTGCTGACCGGGAAGAAGAACGTGTAGGTGGTGGAACAGGAGGATTCTCTTCACTGACCTTGGCTTCTTATTTTGGACGTTTGGATTATAACTTTGACGAGCGATACATCTTTCAGGCAACTGTGCGTCGTGATGGATCATCTAACTTTGGACCTACCAACAAATGGGGTATCTTCCCTTCTTTGTCAGTAGGCTGGAATGTTACCAATGAAAACTTCATGGAGAATCGTCCCAATTGGTTTACCAACTTTAAACTACGTGGTAGTTGGGGTAAAAACGGTAACGAAAGAATCGGTCAGTTCCGCTATACCAGTTTAATGAATGGAGGACAAAACTACTATTTCGGATCGGGAACTACTGCCACTATGCAATATGGAAGCAGCCCATCAAATATCTCCAATCCTAATGTAAAATGGGAAGAATCAGAACAACTTGACCTTGGTTTTGAATCATCCTTCTTTAGGAACACATTAACGATTGGATTTGACTATTTCGAAAAAAATACCAATGGCATGTTAATGGATCAACCTATTCCTGCCTATGTAGGTAAAGGCGCACCAATTGCCAATGCAGGGGATATGAAAAACTGGGGATTGGAATTTGAAAGCAGTTACAAGATGAAAGTCCGTGATTTTTCATTCAGTATCAATGCCAATGCCTCTTACCTTCAGAACAAGCTAATTAAGCTTGGTAATGCAAGTGGGGAAGCGATTTACGAAAATGCTGGCGCTTCAGGTGTTGGCAGTTATGTAAAAGGAATGAATAATGAAGTTTATCCATTTTTCTATGGCTTTAAAACCAATGGAATCATACAGAACCAGGCACAAGCCAATGAGTACAATACCAAATTTGGAGAGTCAGCCAAGCCAGGTGATGTAATCTTCCAGGATATTGCTGGTGCATTGGATGCCAATGGAAATCCTATCGCTGATGGCAAAATTACAGATGCTGATAAAACCAAGATCGGTAAAGGTATGCCGGATTGGACTTTTGGCCTTACGCTAAACACAGAATGGAAAGGCTTCGACTTGGTTGCCTTCTTCCAGGGTTCTTATGGCAATGATATTTTCGACTTCTCACAAAGAGGTGATATCACAGCCATGAACCGTCCATCATGGATTCTTGACCGATGGATTGGTGAAGGCACTTCAAATACGATCCCTAGAATGACGGCTGTTAACCCCAATCGTAACTGGCGTTCATCTGATCTTTATATTAAAGATGGTTCATATATTCGCCTTAAAACCCTACAATTTGGCTATACATTGCCAGCATCCATTACGAGAAAAGCTTCCATTCAAAAGCTTAGATTATTTGTATCAGGAGAGAATTTAATGACCCTCACCAATTATGAAGGGTTCGATCCGGAAATAGCTTCAGGTGGCTATACCACAATCGGGATTGATCGTGGTATTTATCCTCAGGCAAGAACCATCTCTGTAGGTGCAAATATTTCTTTTTAAACATCCAAATACGATAAATATGAAAAAATATAGTTTTATAATCGCATTCGCCTTACTGATAGGATTCTCCTCTTGTGGCGATCAATTCCTCACGATTTCTCCAACTGCTTCGCAAGAAGCCGGTGGCGATGCTACTGAAGGAGCTATTTTATCCAACCTGGCCTCCTGCTACCAGATCCTTTTATTTGACAGTTATGCTGCAAATAATTACAACAGTATTGTTTTGATGTCGGATTTACGTTCAGATGATATTTACAAAGGTGGCGGCGATGCAGGTGATCAGGGACAATTATACCGTCTTTCCCAGTTTGATGCTACGGCAACAGAACTTCCTGCTGGACTTTGGAACATCTATTATAGTGGAATTAGTCGTTGTAATAATGTGATTCTGGCTTGTGAAAAAGCCTCTGGCATATCTGATGCCAATTTGAATCAATACAAAGCGGAGGCACATTTTCTTCGTGCTTATTACACCCATTGGTTGTGGAAATTCTGGGGTAATATTCCCTATTTTGAAGAAGATCTGCCAGCTCCTTATATGGCAATGCAATTAACTGCGGATGAAATTTATGCTAAAATCATGGCTGATGTAAATTTCGCTATTGAAGAAGATAAACTTCCAATGAAAACAACAGCTGCCAATGCTGGACGTGTAACCAAAGCTGCAGCACAAATGTTGAAAGCACGGGTGGTGATGTACCAAAAAGATCAACCCAAATATGCAGAAGTACTGAAGGACATGTCCGAAATCATTACAAGTGGAAGTTACAGTCTAGTTTCTGATTTTTCTGCCATATGGTTAAACTCAGGAGAATTCTCATCAGAATCAATCTTTGAAACCAATCAGCTTCCTGAAGGTAAAACATGGTCTTCGGGATGGCAGGGTTACGGAACAAATCTTCCGGCTTTTATTTCTCCCAACGGGTTGGTTGGACAAGAACCTTTTAAAGGTGGCTGGGGATTCGCACCAGTGCGCACTGAAACATATGCTATTTATGAAACAGGTGATACTCGCCTTGCTGGTTCAATCAATAAATTTGAAAAAGGAACCTATACTGCGCGTTTCCAAAACACTGGATTGTTCCTGGCCAAGTATGCCGCCCGTGTAGGGTATAATCCTCCTCCAGGTGATGTGGATTTAAACTTTGACAACAACTTGCGTATTTTCCGTTATGCCGAAACGTTGCTGAATGCAGCCGAATTAATAACAATCCATGGTGTTGCACCAATAAATGGGGTTACTGCACAATCGTGCCTTGATGCCATCCGCACACGTGCTCGTGTGGCCGTAGTTCCTGCTACAGCTGCAAGCATCAAACTGGAGCGCCGCCGGGAATTCGTAGGTGAAGGTATTCGTTTCTGGGACCTTGTTCGCTGGGGTGATACCAACATTTTGACAGAAAATAAGCCCGAATTCTCTTCGGTAAGAACATGGGATGCCCATCACAAATACCTGCCAATTCCTCAATCTGAAATTGAAAAAACAGAAGGAGCATTCAAGCTAAAACAAAATACGGGCTATTAATCATTATATAATTACGTAGAAAAATATGAAAAATATATTGAAAATAGGAGTTTTGACATTGCTGTCCTGCTTTGTCTTGATAGCTTGCGATCCGCAGGAAAACTCTGACTATGAATTGGGGCAAATGCCTACTGCCGATCAATTGGATTTCACAATAACCCCCTCAGCGGCAAAAGCCAATGTAATTGAACTTAAAAACACCTCTAAAGTAGCAGGCGTAGCTACCTGGGATTTCGGGAATGGCTCAAATGGTAAAAGTGAATCTGTAACCGTACAATATCCGTTAAAAGGAACTTATAACGTTGTAATGACATTGTATACCAGCGGAGGGTCAACATCAATTACAAAGGCCATCAACATTGCCAATGATGACATGTCATTGCTCAATACACCATTTTACAATGCCTTGACTGGCGGTGCCAGTAACCTGGCTGGTAAAACATGGGTGTTCGATCAATACCACGACGGTCATTTTGGTGTAGGCCCGGCTGATGCTTCTTCTCCAAGCTGGTGGAGCTGCCCTGCTGAAGGAAAGACGGGAAGTAGTCTCTATTCTCAGGAATTTACCTTTACCCAAGTTGGAGTTAAAATGGTATGGAAGAACAACGGAAATGTTTATTCTAACGGAGCCGGCAAAACTGCCCTAGCTGCATTAGGTTATACCTCTGCTGTTGTTCCTGCAGATGGCGATTTCGATATTGCCTATGTACCAAAACCTGCCTATACTTTTGCTTTAAATGAAACGGCTAAAACAATTACATTGAGCAATGGTGCATTTCTGGGCCATTATGCAGGAACATCAACTTATCAGATTTTAAGCCTTACTAATGATGTACTCTATGTAAAATGCACTAGTACAACTGAACCAGGCAATGGCTGGTGGTACCGGTTCGTTCCAAAAGAAAAGAACATCAAACCAATTGTAATTATCCCCTTGAAAGCATTAGCCCTGGCCGATGATTTTGAATCGGCAACTCCTAAAGTTGTTTTCGATAACGAAACTATGGGTACACTTACCACCCCTTCTTATTCGAATCCTGCTCCTCTTGGTGCCAACACCAGTAGCAAAGTATTTCTTTATCAGAAATCGGATGCATTTTATTCCAATGTCTTCTTTAAAGCCAGTGGATATAAATTTGATTTAACCGAGCAAAACAAGGTTACCATTAAGGTATTCATCCCATCTTATAATGATTACACCACAGATTTCGATGTTGCTGGTTCTTGGGTAAGTAATAAGAAATTATTGCGTCAGGTAGCGGTAAAACTTCAAAACTCAAGTTTGGGAGGAAACGCATATACCACTCAAACCGAGATTGTAAAAACTGAACTTGCTACAGATAAGTGGATTGATCTGACCTTTGATTTTAGTGGTGTAAGCACCCGTCAAGACTATGACAAGATTGTTATTCAGTTTGGAGCTGAAGGACATACAGGAACAGGCATCTTCTTCTTTGACAATTTTAAGTTCGATAAATAAGATTAAATTAGCTAGAAGGGCATCTGAAAATCTTGCCCTTCTAATCTAATTTTTCAATATTAGAAATTAAGAAAATCAACTAAATGAAATTAAAAACATTGCTTCCCATATTATACCGGAAGCAATGTTTTTTTTATTTATTTAGGTTCGCAATAAGTAAAAAGAGAAACATCCTGAAGAAAAAGGAAGTTTCATGAAAGTGAGCTTGAGATACGTGTAATGCGATATAATACCTATACGGCGGTATGGCAGGATTGAAACAGTCCTAAAAGACAGGATTGAGAATTTATAATTAAATAAAAAAAAGAATGAAAATATTTTTGATTTTACCCCTGATGTTAATTTATTTTGTTGTTTCAGGCTGCGCAAAAGACAATAAAACAGAACCCCCAATAACAAAACCCGGTACTGAAATCCCCACGGGTGACTATGGCTTGGTGTGGAGCGATGAATTTGACTACAGTGGTCTGCCTGACAGTAAAAAATGGAGCTATGATACCGATGGAAATGCTTCCGGATGGGGAAATAACGAGGCACAGTACTATACCAATGCCCGTTTAAAGAATTCTGAAGTAAAAAACGGATTTTTACATATCAATGCAATAAAGGAAGATTTTGAAGGCCGTAAATACACTTCCGCTCGGCTGGTTACAAGGTCTAAAGGGGATTGGCTGTATGGTAAAATAGAAGTCAGAGCGAAACTGCCCGATGGAAGAGGAATGTGGCCCGCTATCTGGATGTTGCCCACCGACTGGGCTTACGGAGGTTGGCCTGCAAGCGGAGAAATCGATATCATGGAAAATGTAGGTTACGACCCCTATATAATCCTTGGAACTGCCCATACCGAAGCATACAACCATACTAAAAACACTCACAAAAGTGGAAAAATCACCATTCCCGATTGCTATACTGAATTCCATAATTACATTTTAGAATGGGAGGCCAAAGAATACCGTATTTATGTAGATAATAAACTTTACTTCACCTTCGTAAATGAAAGAGGCGGATATACCGTCTGGCCATTTGACAAACGATTTCACCTGTTGCTGAACGTTGCTGTTGGCGGTAACTGGGGCGGCGCAAAAGGCATTGACGATACCATTTTCCCTAAATCCATGGTGGTCGATTATGTGCGGGTTTACCAAAAAAAATAGAAACAAAAAAAGCATCTATTTTAAAATATTAAACGTAAATGCTGATAGATTATATAACCTGTCAGTGTTTATGTTTATTTTTTTCTAAAGACATCCTTTCCCGATAGTAATTTCACTGATTTTAAAAACAGCTCCTACTTTAGTCCAGACAAAAAAATCAGGCAACATTTTCCATTCAACCGAATGGAAAACAACATTCAGTTAAAACTATTAAATATGAAAAACATGAACATACTTTTCGCTTTACTGATCTTATTTGCTGGCTGTGCCGACAACAACAAAAGTGAGATCTACCCAGACAAGCCTACGACTCCCGAAGGAACAGTAAAATCTGCCGTTGAAGCCTGGGTGACCAGTCCTTCAAGCAATGTGCTATTTAAAAAACAAAATACCACGCTACTCTTTGCAAAAACAACCAATCAAAATCCTACCATCACTGTTGATACTACCACTATTTACCAGACCATCGATGGATTCGGGAATACCCTTACCGGAGGAAGTGCCACTCTACTTAACCGGATGGATAATACCACAAGGGCTGAAATATTGAAAGAGCTTTTTGCCACCAATGAAAACAATATTGGTATCAGCTATCTAAGAATAAGTATTGGAGCCTCCGATTTGAGTGATCGCGTATTTTCGTACAACGATTTGCCCCTTGGACAAACAGATGTTGAAATGGCTCGTTTCAGCATCGACCCTGAAAGGACAGATCTGATTCCTATTTTGAAAGAAATCCTGTCAATCAATCCAACCATTAAAATTATGGGATCACCCTGGTCTGCACCCACCTGGATGAAAACCAACAATTCCTCAAAAGGCGGAAGTTTAAAACCTGAATATTTTGATGCCTATGCCAAATATTTCGTCAAATATATTCAGGCCATGAAAGCTGAAGGAATTGCCATTGATGCCATTACCATTCAGAACGAACCCCTGCATCCGGGCAACAATCCAAGCATGTACATGACAGCTACAGACCAGGCTGAATTTATCAAGAGAAGTCTAGGACCAGCATTCGCAGCAGCAAACATTCAAACCAAAATTATCATTTATGACCACAATGCCGATCAGATAGATTATCCCCTTCAAATACTCAGGGATCCGCAAGCTGCCCAATATGTGGATGGATCGGCTTTCCACCTTTATGCCGGATCAATTGATGATTTGAGCAAGGTACACAATGCATTTCCCAATAAAAATCTCTATTTCACTGAGCAATGGGTGGGAGCACCCGGAAACCTGGCAGGCGATATGCCATGGCACGTACGTAATCTTATCATTGGTGCAACGCGCAACTGGTGTAGAAATGTGCTTGAATGGAATCTTGCTTCTGATTCTTTTTATGCGCCTCACACGGTTGGTGGATGCGATCAATGTTTAGGTACCATTACCATCAACGGTAACGTAGTAAAGCGTAATCCAGCCTATTATATTCTTGCACACGCATCCAAGTTTGTACGACCTGGATCAGTAAGAATTGATTCCAATATACCTGAAAATTTGCCCAATGTGGCCTTTAAAACTCCGGAAGGAAAGAAAGTATTGATTCTTTTAAATGATAAAAACACCATTCAAAATTTCAATATAAAATTTAATGGAAAAATTGTAGCCACTTCTTTGGCACAAGGAGCTGTTGGAACCTATGTGTGGTAATCCCTACCCTTCCATTTGCCATATAACTAATAACAAAAAGGTTAAAGGATTTTAACGCGACTTTGTCTAATCTGCCGTGAATTATTTATATTGCACCCGATAACTGAGGGGAAGATTATGCGAGAGAAGGATTTAGCGCAGATTGCCAGACTTAGGCAAAAGGCGGAAGAAGAATTAGCCAATAGGCATGCTTTGGAAGATATGAAAGAGGCTACCCATGGTGGTTTTTGCCAGACACTGAAGGAACATCAGGGAAACATCCATGAACTGGAGATTTCCCTGATCATGCTGCAAATGCAGAACAAGGAACTGCAGGAAGCACTTGAAAAAGCAACCACCGCAACTGCCCTTTATGACTATTCGCCGGCCGGGTATTTTACCCTTGAAAGTGATGGCCGTATCAGCGAGATGAACTACCACGGGGCAAGGTTGCTGGGCAAAGAACGGCAGGCAATTACCGGGACCTGCTTCAGCGAGCATCTGCCTGCGGATATGAAGCACTCTTTTTGCACTTTCCTGGAAAGTATCTTTGAAAGCGGTATCCGGCAAACCTGCGAGATCAGGCTAAACATGCCTGCCAACAAGTCCTTTTATATATACCTGGAAGGTTTTATTGCTGAAAATAACCAACAGTGCCTTTTGACAGCCATCGATATTACGGAAAGAAAACTAAACGAAGAGGCCATCCGCACCAGCGAAACCCGTTTAAAAAGAGCGGAATTGATCTCTAAAACAGGCAACTGGGAATTGCACCTGAATACCCAGCAAATCTATGCATCTGAAGGAGCTTACAAGATATATGGAATAGATAAGGGCAACTTTTCTTTTGACAGAATTAAAAATATTGCTTTGCCCGAATACCGTTCTTTACTCGATCACCGAATGCATCAGCTCCTTGAAATCAATATGCCTTATGATGTTGAATTTAAAATCAAAGCGATAGATACAGGCGAGATTAAGGACATTCGTTCCATCGCCACTTTGGATAAAGTAAAAGGAATCGTTTTTGGGGTTGTTCAGGATGTCACCGAGCAGAAAATTATGGAACAGCGCCTCCATGAATCAGAACAGTATTACCGATCCATGGTAGAAGCCTCACCGGATGCCATAGTCATTGTCGATAAAAACGGCCAATTACAGTATGCCTCTCATAAAGCCTATGAGGTATTTAAAATCCCGGCTGACTACCACGTCAAAGGAAGTCCTCTGGTAGGCTGGATAGCCTCTGAAATGCGCGAACCTACCATGATGAGGTTTCACAAGATCATCACAGGGCAAATCAATTCTGAACCTTTTGAATACAAGATACAGCTCCTTGACGGCAGTACCATTTGGACTGAAATTCACGGCTCCATATTAAACGATATTAACGGATTGCCAGAAGGCATTTTCATGATTTGCCGTGATGTCTCGGAACGCAAACACGCAGAAGAAACCATCCGGGAGAATGAATTATTCTTAAAGCGATCACAAAAAGCGGCCCTGATTGGATCCTATAAGATCGAAATGGCTACCGGCATCTGGAAATCTTCTGAGGTGATGAATCAGATATTCGGTATTGATGAGAGTGTGGAAAAAAACATTGAAAACTGGCTGGCCATCGTGCATCCGGATGACCGCAATCACATGAAGAACTACTTCCGTGAGCATGTTTTGAATGAACGAAATCCTTTTAACAAGGATTATCGGATCATACGCAGGTCGGATAATTCCACCCGGTGGGTCCATGGACTGGGAGAACTGGAAATTGATGCCAATGGAAATGTCCTTTCAATGATTGGTACTATCCAGGATATTACGGAGCGTAAAAATGCAGAGGAAGCTGTTCGGCATGCACACGATGAGTTAAAGAATCTGCATGACAACTTGGATGAAGCCATCTTTTCAATTGATGTGGTTAACAACAAGATGTTACAGGCTTCCAGGGCTCATGAAGATATCTTTGGTTATCCTCCCACCGAATTTTACAGGAACCCAGGTTTATGGTACGAGCTGATCATTCCGGAAGATAAACCAATAGTGGACGTTGGTTTTCCTATCCTGCATGGAGGAAAAGAACTTCACCATGAATTCAGAATCATTCGTCCCGATGGGCAAATGCGCTGGATTACCGCCAGGATGCAGCCCAAGATGAATGAAATGGGTCAATGTATTCGGATTGAAGGTATTGCCTATGATATTACCAAGCGAAAGATAGCTGAAGAAGCAATCAGGGAATCAGAAGAAAGGTTCCGCATGGTTTTTGAGAATGTGTTTGATGGAATAGCCATCTATGAAGAAAATGATGACCCTTTCAAAAGAAGGCTTGTTGAATGCAACAACCAGTATGCCATCATGGCCGGCAGGCCGAGAGAAGAATTGCTTGCCATGGGATGCATCCATCATTTACAGCGATCGCTTAACCAATCAAACAACCACATCAGGCTTGAATCGCTTTCCCGGCAGCAGGCCTATAAAGGCTCTTCCTCGTGGATCAGACCCGATGGCAAGGAAAACGTGATTGAATACATCGGCGTGCCTATCACCTGGCGAGGCAAATCCTATTCCATAGGCATCGACAGGGACGTCACAGAACGCATGCAGATTGAAGCTGACCTAATAGCTGCCAAAGAGAAAGCGGAGGAGTCTGACAGGCTCAAATCATCCTTTTTGGCTAACATGAGCCATGAGATTAGAACCCCGCTAAAC
>JACMKG010000003.1 GCA_014380255.1 Prolixibacteraceae bacterium
AACGGGGTATTTCTTTGCAGGATCGAAATTGGCCGGTTTTAATATCCAGCCATTCAATTCTACATCTGCAGAAGTTTTAAACGTGAAGAATTCTTTTTTGCTAAGGGCATATTCTCCCACAAGTGCTTTCAATTGCTTGTTATCCTCCAGAGTACGGATCATTTTTCCATCCTGTTCATGAAGGGTGATTACATTCGGGGTCTGGGCATTCTGGAAATAGTTGATGAAGTATTTGAATCCGGAGCTGAATTCAGCCTGATTGGTACCCACCTGTGAAGATAATTTACCGGATTTCTTTCCGTCAAGACTTACGAAATATACCTCGCGGCGTAAAGGTGATTCTTTGGCAGCCTGGTAGTAGAATACTTTTTTTACAGGATCAAAACCATAAAAATCGGTTACATCAAACTTCCCTTTGGTCAGTTGTTTTACTTCAAAGCCCTGTCTGTCGTAGAGATACAGGTGAGAGAAGCCGTCGCGTTCACTGTTCAGGACAATGTATTTGTTCTCAGGCAAAAAGAGAAAATCATCGTAGAAATCTTCAGAAATATAGCGTTTGTTCTTCTCGGTAAAGAAGGTACGGGTGTCGCCTGTAAATGGATTGGCCAGAATGATGTCCAACTTATTCTGAAGCCTGTTGACCATCATAATTGCCAAATCAGAGGCATTGGCTGTCCATTTGATACGAGGAATGTATACATCGGTCTCGGTACCTGTTTCGGCTGTCACGCTGCTTTTTGACTTCAGGTCATAGATTAAAACCTTCACCACCGAGTTTGTTTCACCGGCTTTGGGGTATTTGTAATCGTAACTTCCCGGGTACAGTTGGTTTTCATTGAGCTCAGGGCTTTGTCCTTGATACATCGGCATGTTGAACATGGGTACCTGCGTTTCGTTGAACTTCAAAAAAGCGAGGAACTTACTGTCGGGCGACCATTCAAAAGCCTTGTTGAAGCTGAATTCCTCTTCATAAACCCAGTCAGGAGTGCCGTTGATAATTTCGTTTTTCTTGCCGTCACGCGTTACCTGGCTTTCAGTACCGAATTTCAGGCTCTTAATGAATACATTGTTATTGCGCACAAAGGCCACTCGTTCACCATCGGGTGAAAAGGTTGCCAGTCCCTGCGGGCCGTTGGCTGATAAAGGTGTCATTTCTTTGGTGGTCTGATTCCAGATGAAATATTCAGCCGTATAAGAATGACGGTAAATGGATTGCTTTTTAGTTGTAAACAAGATTTTGGTCTCATCGCTGCTAAAGGCATAATCGCTAAAATTTGCGAATCCCGGCTCTTTTATTTTTGTTAAATCAAAAATTGTCTCTATCTTTTGCCCCGTTTTAAAACTGTACTTTACGATCTGAGGTCCATTTTCAAGGGTCGAATAATTTAGCCCATCATTCAAAGAACGCAGACCAGCGATTGTTTTGTGAGTAAAGATTCTGTCTTTAACAACATCATTTAACTCAATTTTCTTTTGAGAAAAAGCAGTAATAGATACACTTATAAGAAATAAAACCAGTATTTGTCTGATAGTCATGATGCTTGTATTTTATACATTTTAATAGGATTCAAAACTTCTAAAAATATTCGAGATAAAAAAGTGGTTGGATCAATAAGGGAAAATGGTCCTGAAATATTGAACTCGAAATGTAATAAATTGTTGTGGTACTAGATAAGTCCTGTGAAGTGAAATATTAATTAAAGATAACTGATATGAAAAAAGGATCGTTACTTGTGTTATTAAGTTTTTGCAGCCTGATGGCTTTTTCTCAATCCGAGGTTGTTGAATTCCTTAAGGTAGGAAAAGAGGATGCAAATAAATTTGCCAAGGCCTATCTGCAGCCCTATGCATTTGCATTAGGCGAAGGATTAAATAATGGCTGGTACAGTACTGCCGAAACCCATCATCTCTGGGGGTTTGATTTCACCGTAGGGTTAAGTGCCATTCAGGTTCCTGAGGGATCGAAATCATTTGATCTCAACACGCTAGGCCTAAGTAAGCGGGTAAAGGTAAATAGCGGAAGTTCCATTGCTCCTACCGTAGCAGGTGCCGATTCTCCCGGTCCTCTTGTTACTGTTGTGGATCAACAGGGAAACAGAATTGTTGAATTCAACAGTCCCCAGGGAACAGGATTGGACATTGTGCCGGTACCCATGGTTCAGGTAGGTTTTGGACTGATCCCCCATACTGACCTAATTGGTCGCTTTGTGCCTGAGATGAAGTACGACAATAATGGAGATGAAATGAAAATTGGCCTCTGGGGTTTAGGTGTAAAGCATAATTTTAAGGAATGGATACCTGTTATCAAGTCCTTACCTTTTGATGCTTCCTTATTTGCAAGCTATTCGGAAGTAAACGGTCAAAGTGAATTGAGCTTTACTGCCGCTGATTATAATCCTGATCCAAATATTGATGTTTCCTTTCAAAACGTGGACGACCAGTCCCTTCAGATGAAGACTAAAACCAGCAAGATCGGATTGATAGTATCCAAGAAATTTAGTATTCTGACCGTCTTTGGAGCCATTGGACAAAGTTCCAGTAAATCAACTGTTGATATGCTGGGCACCTATCCTGTCATTGCAACTGCTTCCGGGGGTGGTTATGAAATCACACAGAAAGGTGCGTTGAAGGACCCTATTGACTTGGAATTTGATACCTCCAATCTAAGTCTTGAGGCAGGCCTTAGGATAAAACTCGCCGTGTTAAGTTTGTTTGGTTCTATCAACAAATCAGAATATACCTCTTACAA
>JACMKG010000147.1 GCA_014380255.1 Prolixibacteraceae bacterium
AACCTTAGAAAAACAACTACCTTAAATACGGAAGATATGCAGGTAGGTAAGAATACATTCACTTTTCTGAATTGCCGCATCAAATATGCAGATCAGTTAGTCTTTCATATTCAGAGTGATGATTTCACAAAGTTTAAGGCATACAATACGGGTCTTTTCAAAAAAGACACTATTAACCCCGGGCAATTTACCTCCAACATGATTTTAACTGAAAAAGGGCCATTTTTAATGGATTTTAAGCTAAATTTCATGCGGCCAATTTGTATATTTATTAATTGAATAGATGTAATCAAATTGAAGCTTTTTGGCTTTAAATTTGATGGATAAATAAACTAAATAGGACTGTATAAATTTAGTTAACTGATTTTATAGAAGGAATTAACAACGATGAAAATTGTTATTGTAGGAGCAGGAGAAGTGGGCACTCATCTTGCCAGAATGTTAAGTAATGCGAACCATGATATTGTATTGGTTGATGAAGATGAACTAAATCTTCAACGAATCTCAGGTCAGGTTGACCTGTTGACTATGACTGGGTTTGCCAACTCTTTTAAGGATCTGCAAGAGGCAGGAGCCTCAAAGGCAGATTTATTTATAGCAGTTACCCCTTTTGAGGACCGAAATATCTTTGCCTGTATCATAGCAAAAGATTTAGGTGCGAAGAAAACTGTTGCAAGGGTTAATAATGGTGAGTTTCTTACAGAAAAGAACAGGGAAAGAATCATTCGTTTTGGAATTGATGAAGTAATTTACCCGGAAAATCTGGCAGCTAAGGAGATTGTAAATTCTATTAAACAAGTGGGCACCCGTGAAATGATAGAATTCTCAGGTGGTAAGCTCATATTAATGGGTATTAAAATACGTAAGAATGCGCCTATCCTGAATATGAGTTTTGAGCATATCTCCGGCATTCATAAGGACATACGTGCCGTAGCGATCACCCGGGGGCCAAATGTTATCATACCCCATGGAAAGGACGTCATTATGAATGATGATATTGTCTTCTTCATTACAACCAAGTCTAATCAGAATCTCATCCTTGAATTAACGGGTAAGGAAATATTTGTTGTTAAAAACATCATGATAATAGGGGGTAGCCGTATTGCACAAAAGACTGCTGAAAAACTTGGCGATCAGTACAATATAAAAATCATAGAAGCGAACAGGGAAAGATGTATGAGGGTTGCAGGCAAACTTGGCAATGCCCTTATTGTCAATGGAGATGGAAGAAACCTTGAATTACTGAAAGAAGAATCCCTTGAAAGAATGGATGCTTTTGTTGCCGTTACCGGTAATTCTGAAACAAACATCCTGGCCTGCCATATGGCAAAATCATATGGAGTTAGACGAACAGTGGCCGAAATTGAGAATACTGATTTTCTATTGATGGCTGAAGAAATGGGCATAGGTAGCATCATCAATAAAAAGCTTTTGGCCGCCAGTTATATCTATAAATATACGGTAGGAACCTCTGTTTCACACGTGAAATGTCTGACAGCTTCTGATGCCGATGTATTTGAATTTAGAATTAAATCAGAATCCAGAATTACCGAAAAGCCAATCAGTGAGCTCAACCTGCCGCCAGATATAATGATTGGTGGAATTGTGCGTGGCAACGCAGCATTTGTTGCAAACGGGGATACACAAATCAAAGTTGGCGACCTGGTAGTTGTATTAACAAAAACAGCTTCCATTAATTTGTTAGAGAAGTTCTTCAAATAATTTAGCTACACGATCCTTCATGTTAAACTTCAAATTTATAATCCGTATACTTGGATTTCTTTTAGTGGTTGAAAGCATGGCGATGCTTATAGCATCCCTGGTAGCCGTTATTTATCAAGGTCCGGATATAAAAGCGTTGTTTCTTTCAACTTTTATTTGCGCTATAACAGGGCTGACCGTATTGGCTTTTACCCGAAAAGTGAGAAAGGAAATGGGTAAACGTGAAGGCTTTGTCATAGTCACTGTAGTGTGGATATTATTTTCATTCTTTGGAAGTTTACCATTTATGATAAGTGATTCCATACCTAACCTAACAGATGCTTTTTTTGAGACCATGTCGGGTTTTACCACTACCGGAGCCAGTATTTTAACGAATATAGATTCATTGCCTCATGGCATTCTCTTTTGGAGAAGCATGACTCAATGGCTGGGAGGAATGGGAATTATTGTACTGAGTCTAGCTATATTACCAATCTTTGGCATTGGAGGTATGCAGCTCTTTGCAGCTGAAGTGCCGGGGCCTGTGACCGATAAGTTGAGCCCGCGTATCAGCTCCACTGCAAAAAGTCTATGGTACATTTATTTATTCTTTACCGTATTGGAAACTATCCTGTTATGGATTGGGGGGATGACACTTTTTGATGCCATCAATCATTCATTTACCTCCATGGCTACCGGGGGCTATTCGACCAAACAAGCCAGCGTAGCCTATTGGCCTTCCCCCTATATTCAATATGTACTGACATTCTTTATGATCATTGCAGGAACAAACTTCACCCTTTCTTATTTCTTGCTTACAGGGAAATTCAAAAAAGTGATTGAAAACGAAGAGCTTAAATATTACCTGTTATTCATTGCCGGCTTTACCACTGTTATCTTTGTGGGCCTTTTATTAACCACCGACTTAGGCGTTGAACATGCCTTCCGGGATAGTCTTTTCCAGGTGGTAACCATTATAACGACCACCGGATATGCGACTACCGATTATCTGCAATGGACTCCTTTTCTGACCATTGTCCTTTTTGCAGTATTCTTCTTTGGAGGTTGTGCTGGCTCTACCGGAGGCGGTTTAAAAATAATGAGAATAGTATTGTTGCTTAAAAATAGTTACTATGAATTAAGAAGGATCATTCATCCCAATGCCATTATACCTGTACGCTTTAATAATAAACCTGTTTCAGAGCAAATCATAACCAACGTGCTGGCATTCTTCATGTTTTACTTTGTAATTTTCTTCATCAGTTCAGTGATATTGATGTTGGTTGTTCCGGATTTGCCATCCTCGATGGGAGCTGTCGCAACTTCCCTGGGGAATATAGGCCCGGGACTGGGACTGTACGGACCTGCAGAAAACTTCAGCAGCCTGCATCCTTTTGGCAAATGGTTTTTAAGTTTCCTGATGTTACTGGGTCGTCTGGAGTTATTCACCGTATTGGTTTTGCTGGCTCCTGCTTTCTGGAAAAAATAAGCTAGTTTTCAAATATACCTTTCCCCTGCCGTATGATCACGGGGAGTTCCCCCGTGCAATCAACAATAGTGGATGGAATATTATCGCCGTAACCACCATCAATGACAAGGTCAACGATTTCTTTGAACTTCTCATGAATCAATTCAGGATCTGTAGAATATTCTATAATTTCATCATCATCGTGTATGGAGGTAGACATGATAGGATTTCCAAGTACACGAACAATCGTTAGGATGATTGAGTTATCAGGAATGCGAATGCCCACTGTTTTCTTTTTACCTTTAAAATATTTGGGAACATTGCTGCTTGCACTCAACAGAAAGGTGAATGGGCCAGGCAGATATCGCTTCAATAGTTTAAACAATTGATTGGATACAGGCCTGGAGAAATCCGACAGATGACTTAAATCGCTGCATATAAATGAAAAATTAGACTTTTCAACAGACACATTCTTATACCGTGCAATTTTCTCAACTGCTTTAGGGTTTGTGATGTCGCAACCCATACCATAAACCGTATCTGTAGGGTAGATAATAATCCCCCCTCTTTGCAAAACATCCACAACATACCTGATATCCTTATCATTGGGATTCTCAGGATAGATTTTTATCAACATTTAATGACGTATTATTTGATAGTTTAAATTTAGTTATTTTGAAGTGAACTTTCACATATGAAATTATATATAATGGAAAAAGTGTTTATCGTTACGGAAGATGGTTCTCAGACAATTTATTTACCTGAAATGGATGAGCATTATCATTCGACCCATGGCGCCATTAATGAGTCATTGCACATATACATTGAACAAGGATTATTTCAAACGAAGCAAAAAGAAATTTCCATCCTGGAAATAGGTTTCGGAACCGGGTTAAACGCTTTTTTGACCTATTGCTTTGGCTACCAAAGAGGAATGTCAATAAAATACTGTAGCCTGGAAAAATATCCATTGAATAAGCAGGAATACACTCTATTAAACTATCCGGATAAAATATTCCCGGAGCAGGCAGACGTATTTCATCGATTACATACAGCCGATTGGAATACCGAAGTAGTAATCTCAGAGAATTTCAAATTAGAGAAATTAGAAGCCGATCTTTTGACTTTTCAGTTCCAGGAACTTCCCCAGTTTGATTTAGTCTATTACGATGCTTTTGCCCCTGGCAAACAACCTGAAATGTGGAGCGATGCTATTCTGCATAAGGTCGCCCATGCAGTTAAATCTGATGGCATAATAGTGACTTATTGTGCCAAGGGAACGGTACGAAGATCATTGTCGGATGCAGGATTTACCATGGAAAGGATTCCTGGTCCAACGGGCAAAAAAGAAATTCTCAGAGGCAAAAAGACGGGATAGATATTCCCAAATAATAAAAATTACCTTATATTCGTAGCCTGAATTATAAAAGAAAATAATGCCTGATAATCAATTCAATGACGAATTTGAAGAATTTTCTTATTCGTTGGGTTTAACTATTTCATCAAATTTACTCCAATCGGGGGTTCAGAAGATTGATTCTTTGCAATTTTTAGCAGGTCTTCAAGACACTTTTGCCGGAAATACTCCCAAAATATCTTTAGAAAGAGCGAATGAGATATTGCAGGAATTTATGGTCCGTGAAAATGATAGGGAAGCAATAAAAAACCTGGAAGAGGGTTATTCTTTCTTAATGGAAAACTCACAGAAAAAAGGAATCAATGAAACTGATTCTGGATTGCAGTATAAAATTCTAAAGGAAGGATATGGAGGAAATCCGACCATGGATGATGTTGTAAAGTGTCATTACCATGGTACCTTACTCGATGGAACCGTTTTTGACAGCTCCATCGAACGCGGCCAAGCTGCCATCTTTCCAATAAACGGTGTTATTCAGGGCTGGGCTGAAGCCCTTCAAATGATGCCTGTTGGCTCAAAATGGCGACTGTTTATCCCTTCCGATTTAGCATACGGAACAGAGGGTGCCGGAGGATTGATTGGGGCCAATGCTACCCTTATTTTTGATGTGGAACTATTAGAAATTGTTTAATAATAAAATTATAAAAAAAAGAACATGAGATTAAAATCAGTAATTTATGCTTTGGCGTTTGTATTGACTGTTGGAGCTGCCGGTTGCCAGAATGCAGGCTCAAAAGGTGATATTAAACTAGCCACTAAGATCGACTCAGTTAGCTATGCCTTGGGAGTACTTATTGGCGAAAATAACAATCAACAGATGAAAAGTGCACCAGGAGTTGATTCTCTTGATAAAGACATCATGATTGCAGCTTTCCAGACAGCATTCAAAGGCGATTCTGTTAAGATTAAACCAGAAGCTGCCAATGCAATTATTCAGAAATTCTTTACAGAAGTATCAGCTGCTGAAGGTTCAAAGAATCAGAAAGCCGGTGAAGACTTTTTAGCTGCCAATAAAGCTAAACAAGGCGTGGTTACATTGCCTAGTGGCTTGCAATACGAAATCATCAAAGAAGGAACAGGACCAAAACCAACTGTTGAAGATCAGGTAAAATGTCATTACCATGGTACAACTATTGACGGTAAAGTATTTGATAGTTCTGTTGATCGTGGTGAACCAGCGACCTTCCCTGTTGGTCAGGTTATTCCAGGATGGACTGAAGCTTTACAGTTAATGCCTGTTGGTTCAAAATGGAAATTATATATCCCTTCAGCTCTTGCTTACGGCGAAAGAGGTGCAGGAAATGATATCAAACCAAATTCAGCTCTTATTTTTGAAGTTGAATTACTGGAGATTGTTAAGAAGTAACAATTTATGCATGATAAGAAACACTCTTGCATATTCGTTTGCAAGAGTGTTTCTTTTAGTTAAAAGATGATTATAGGAAAAAAACATGAGTATACAAGTTAAAGGAACTGTTATTCAGATATTAAAAGCTGAAACAGGAGTTAGTAAAGTTGGTAAGGAGTGGAAGAAACAAGAATTTGTTATTGAGACAAATGAGCAGTTCCCCAAAAAAGTATGTTTTACGCTTTTTGGTGATAAGATATCTTTAATTGACGGTGTTACCGAAGGAAATGAAGTTGAAGTCTTTTTCTCGGTTGAATCACGTGATTTTAATGGTAAATGGTTTCACAATATCAATGCATGGAAGGTAGAGCTTGCTGGAAATACCAGTTCAGCTAAAAGTTATCCTCCAGATTTCCATGGTGAGATTCCACCGGAAAGAGCGGACGATAGCGGAAACGATCTTCCCTTTTAAAGATAAAAAGGCAATACCCTCTAAAGAGTATTGCCTTTTTAATTTTCAACCCGAATTAGTATTATTCAACTGCACTTCTATAGGATCGATTGAAAATGTTGTGAAGGCTATAGTATAGTATGCTATTTTAGACATTATGAAGTAATCAGTGGTCAGTGGTCAGGGTTGTAGGACAGGCCACTTTTACTTATTACATTTGCCTTTTGCCTTGAAGACCCCACTTCCTCTTCCCGGATTCTCCTTTAGTTTCCGGCTTGATCCCTTTTATATCTTAATCAGATTATTTTTCAGGGAAAACACAATAACTTCCACAATGTTCCTGGCTCCTGATTTCTCCATCAGCTTGGTTCTGTACTTCTCTACCGTACGCGACGAAATGGATAATTGATCAGCAATCACTTTAATTGACAACCCTTCCATCGTTAAATGAAGCACTTCATTTTCTCTTTTGGTAAAGAATGACTTGCTTTGATCGTTGTTATCTGTCGTTTGCAATTTAAGAATCTGGGTGATCTTTTTTTCCAAAGGTTCCGTAATCGCCAGGTTCTCTCTTTTAAGCATGTTGCACACCTCGTTGGCAAGCTTATAATTAACAATCACTTTTTGCTCACTCATCGCTTGTGAGATAAAGCCGATATACAGTACAATCTCTCCGTCAGCCTTGAATCCCGAACGTTTAAGGTTCATCGTAAACTTCTCTTCCAGCCTGTCTTTCAGTATAACCGAATCATTGAAGACTGAACCGCTATCCATTGAATGGAGATTAATCCAATTCCTGATCTTCAGTAAGGATGATCTTTCAAATATATCATCAAGCTTCAGTTGAACAGGTTCCCGATCACTGCCAATCAGGTCCAACAGGAAGGAATTTGCTTTTAATACCCGATCTCCAGCCAATACAAATATCCCATAGGGCGATAACTGAAACAAGGTATTGAAATCATCAGAAATCTCCTCCCCGGTCATCCGGCTATCCTGCATGCAGGATTCGATACAGCTAACAAAATCGTCCGTGTTATCCGACTTCACGATTAGACCCTTCTCATTCATGTCGATGGAGTGGCCATTTATTTCATTATTCGCATGGTCACACAAAAAGAATACTGGAGTAGCATTTTTGAAAGAAGCAGCCTTAAATACCCTAAAAACATCGTATCCATCAATGGGCCCCAAAGAAAGGTTGTAAAGAATTAAATCCGGTTGATGATTGAAAGCCAATTGCACACCCCTGTTACCGGAATTAGCATACAAGAAACTGTACTTCTTTGGATTCAATGCATTTGCAATGGCATCACCAAAATTCTGATCTCCGTCAACTAGCAGAATTTTCTTTTTAGCATCCATAGGCTATAGATTAATGATGATTCGTATTTCGCCTGTCTATCATGAATGAAAAATACGCCCCATTTGAAATCAACATAAAAGTATAAAAAGCAATGGAATAACTACTATCAATTGATAAATTTTGTTTACTCTTTGATTTTAAGCCATTTTTTCAATTTTTATTACTTCGTTTTAAGCCCAAATATCTACACGAAAGCCAGGAAATAAACTTACCTTTTGAAAGCTATTCAACCAGCTAAATAACAACTATTTATGGGAATACCGTCAAAGCTTGCAGAAGCCTTTCAACCGAAACAGCGTGTACGCCGGCTATGAATGAACTACTTTCTCTTTCCTATTCTTATCTTATTCTTGTCTTACCTTTGTCTTACCTTTGTCTTACCATATTCTTCTATAATACGTATATAATTCGAATATAATAGGTATATCATTCGTATGTGTTCGAATTATATACGAATTATATTCGAGTTACATTCGAGTTATATTCGAATTATATAAGATACTGGTAAGACAAAGGTAATAAACAGTCAAGACACAAATTGGACGGATAAGCAGTGAAGCAACGGGAAGAATATGGATAAGGGAACAGAAAAGTAAATAAGAATGCGTGGGAGTTTCTTCGATTAAAGGCCTGAAGGATTGGGATCAAGTACAAAACACGGCGGATAGTTCTCATCTTAAAGACGGAATAGGTTAATTGTTTTTTCATTTCCTAACCTACGGAATGCTTTATATGGGAAACCATATTTTCTGAAGGAACCTTCGTAGCAGAGAATGACTCCAGGCAAGCATAACCTTCTCAACCTTATTTTAAATAGTTAGAGTTGAGAAGGTTGATAAGGTTGGAGTCGTGGTGATGCCTTTCATGCTACGAAGGTTCATTAATCGATAAGGTTGGAAGCAGCAGGCGGATTAGCTGATAATTACAAAATCATCATGAATGAAGGCAATCCTCTATACGATCCACCGGCTTTTGTACTTGATCCATGGATTGGAGGGTTGGAGAACTGTTAATCCTCTTTGGAAGAAAGGAATGGTGTTTTTATATTTCCTTCTACAGGTTGCACTCACAGCCCTGCATATCAGACTCTTTTAGTAGTGAGGTATTCCGGTCTCCCTTCTTCGGTCTTCCTTTTCTTTTTACACGGGTTATGGGCCATGGCTGGAAACATCCGACTCTTTTAAACTCAGTAGGTTTTGCACCCAGTTGTGCTGCCTTCCATTTCCTTTGGCCTTTTTCTCGTTTGCTCTGGCCTTAAGTCTTAAGTCTAAAGTCTTTGTTCTTGACTTTCTCTCTGCCCTATGCCCCAAGGATTCGGGATGAATTTATTTTCAAAGGATTGATGCGTCCTAATTATCACGCCATGAGCTTTGCTTGGAAATCTTCAGGTCACGCAGGATGGATGAACTTGCGGAAAGATTAAAGCTATAACTTTTACGTTCACCGAAAGGAACAAAACCGAATGCCATACTCCAGCAATGCATCGTGCGGCTTACATTAAAAGTGGTAAATGAGAATTTCATGGCCTGTATATCGAAGTTGGTATTCATATCCATGTTCCATTTCTCGGTCAGGTTCAAACGACCTCCGAAGTTTAAGCTCTGCATGATCTTCCTGGGCTCCGGATCCTCGGGTTTCGTCTTTTGTCTGAAAGAATTGGTATAATAAAAAGAGTAATCAAACCGGAAGCTCCATGGAATGTTAAAATCCACATAATCGGAATAAGAACCTGGTAGGGCTTTATCTTCTTCAATGATCTCTTTATTTTCTTCGGCTTCCTTTTTGCCTTTTTTCGATTCAAAATTCATCCCAAATGAAAGGTTCGCAGAAGTTAATCTTCCAATTTTATTGATCCCTTTCGCATGGCTCCACACATACTCATTATAAGATTTACCTTCTTTATCAGCCATGTATGGGTTTACCAAGGCCCCTAAATTCACACTAATACCTTTGATTGTTGTTCGGGCCGACATGGTAATGGGCGACAGATTCATTGAATCAGCAATCAGGTTATAGGAAGTATTAATACTCAGGTTGTCTATAATTTTTACTTTTTTGAAAACAGGCTTGTTGTCTTTTGTTTGAATAGTATCATTTACATCCAATACTTTGGCTTCCAGGTTTTGACTTAAGCTGAAGCTAATCGCACCGCTTTCGCCCCTTCCGGTATAACCGAAAACTCCCTTTTCAAAATGAGAATAATACGAAATCCTGCCTAAACTGTCTCTATAGGAATCCCAGAACCGGAATTTCTCTTGTCCGAAATCGGGTGTATAACTAAAACTGGCTGAAGGGGTAATTTTATGACGTATCGCTTTAATCTTTGATTTAGGATTCTTGATTTGATACATCCCATAAATATTGGTTGAAGAACTCAGGCTATAAGAATATTCGTAATTTCTGCGAAAGGAATACATAGTATCAATTCGAACATAATTTTCTCCCCCGGGAATCGGATTATCATAGGTTGGATCGTACGTTTTATTGATATAATTGGTATACCACCGCTCAGAATAATTAAAGCTGGGGCTCAAATTAATGTATTTCAACAAATTGAATGAAGGCAATGTAATAGGAATAGAATGACGTACCCCGTTTTGCCAGTCACGAACCAACGACTTCTTCAGAATTTCTCTTTCCTTGGCAGTAATTGAATTTTTTAAATTACCGGTATAGGAGAAACTTATTTTTTCAAACCATTTAACAGGACCAATTCTGTTTTTCAATTTGAAAGGATTTATTTTCGACATGTTAAAAGTCAGTTCAGGCAGACTTAACGAAAGAGTTGTATCGATTGAATTCTGTGAGTGCCGCAGGTTCGCTGACATATTAAAAGGGGTATTCTCGAATTTCTTGGAATACGAAATACTGGATGATTTCTGCGTCTGCAAATAAGATCTGACTGTCAATGAATTTTCCTTATCAAATGAACTTGTCGATAAATTAACATTGGCAGAGAATGTGCGGTTGGGATTTGCTTTGGCATCCTGCGAATGAGACCACATTAGGCTGAACCCTCTGGTAGTTTTAGCATCAGGCAACGGCTCCTCTGAATATTTGTTTAAATTATAGCTAAAGTCAAAACTTCCGTTAAATCGGTACCTATTCCTGTAATTGGAATGCAATTTGGTTGCCCATGAACCTTTGGAATAGATATCACCCCTTACAGCGAGGTCAAAATACTCGTTGGCGGCCCAGTAATACCCTCCTTCACGCAAAAAGAAACCACGAGTCCGTTCTTCTCCATAGGTCGGTATCATAATTCCGGAGGTATAGGTTGAAGAATTGGGAAAGTATCCAAAAGGGATCATGGGGAAATAAATGGGGAAATCTTCCAGTACCATGTAGGCAGGTCCTGTAATGATTTTCTTATTTGATATCACCTTGGCTTTGGTCATGCGAAGGTAGAAATGCGGGTGTTCAGCATCACAGGTCGTGTATTTCCCTCTTCTGAGTACAAATTCATCAGGGCTAATCTTTTTGGTCAGATCACTGTGGACAAAGCCATCTCCCTCTTTTGTTTTTACATCGGTAATGATACCCTTTTGAGTTTGAAAATTATAACGCAAGGTATTTGCTTCGAACTCTTCATCACCGTCTTTGAAAACAGGCGTACCCACTTTGGTCCCTGTTGAATCAGGAAGCCCTTCAGCATACACTTCCTTATTGGCAAGGTCCAGCACTATGTAATCAGCTTTAAGTTCTATGTTTTGATAGTTGACTACTCCCCCTTTGTACATATATACCTTCTGGTTTTCAAAGTCAGGGATAATTGAATCAAGCGCTGAATAGGTTAGAGTAGCCTCAAGCACAGGTTTATCAATTGAATCACCGGCTACTTCCGTTGAAGAAATAGCAGTCGTATCAACCACAGCCGGCACAGTAGAAACATTTACCGTATCAGTTTTTTCATTTAGTTGTCCATATGTAATTAGAGCAACTAAAAATAATATATTTGTAAGCAGAATTTTTATCAAAACCACAGTTTATAAGACAAACATATACCTAATGCTTGTTTGGTTTGCAAAAATATAAATAAGGGCTATACCTAAACGTCAACAAACGTAAAATAATTTTAAATTTCTATTTTTGTAGCGAATAAATTTTTGATATGAGTATACAAAAGAAACTTACTACATACCTGATATTAATTATCTGTGTTTTAATATCAGCAAATTCATATTCGGTTACTGCAATGAAGGGTAATTCCAAACAGTTTATTGTAGTAATTGATCCTGGACATGGAGGCAAGGACCCCGGGGCGGTTAATAAGTCGATCAGGGAGAAGGATGTGGTTCTAAATATTGGATTGAAATTAGGGAAGATGATTAATGAGAATCATCCCGATGTAAAAGTAATATTCACTCGAAACACGGATGTTTTCGTTCCGTTAATCGATCGGTCGCGTATTGCCAACCGGAACAAGGCTGATTTATTTATTTCAATTCATGCCAACGCTTGCCCTGCTCCTGCCATCAGGGGTACTGAAACTTTCTTTTTAGGGCCTTCACTTTCACAGACGAACCTCGAAATAGCGAAAAAAGAAAACTCAGTAATTCTTCTGGAGGAAGGATATATTGCGACCTATGAAGGGTTTGACCCCAATTCATCTGAATCGTATATCATGTTCGAAATGGCGCAAAGTGTATACCTGGATTTAAGTTTATACTTCGCTGATGCCATACAGCAGCAATTCAAGACGCGCATTGAAACGCCCAACAGAGGGATTAAACAGGCAGGTTTCCTGGTTTTGAAGCTATCCTCAATGCCTAGCGTGTTGGTAGAGGCTGGCTTTTTAAGTAATCAGGCTGAGGCAAATTACCTGAACAGCGATGAAGGGCAAAATCATATTGCACTTTCAATTTTTGAAGCCTTCAAAAAGTTTAAGGGCAAAAGCTCCGGAACGGTGGTTAGTAAGAGTGCCGAAATTGCAAATGTGGCAAAGAAACCTGAAATTACTCCTGTTTCAATAAAGAAAAAAGATAGTGTTGAAATTCAAACAACTGAAATTAAGGAAGTAAAAAATGGAGAAGTTGAGTTAACCTCTGCCAAACTTGAAATTAAGGAACCTGAAAAGACGGATATTGTTTTGGTTGCAGATACTCTAAAAAAAGAGTCTACAACTGATATCTATTACAGTGTTCAGATAGGGGCCAATACAACTCCTGTAGAACCGGTACCAGGTAACTTTAAAAATCTGAAAAACGTCAGAAGAGAAAAAACGGATAAGTACTTTCGGTACTATGTAGGTAAAGAAAATTCATTAAAGACTATAAATAGCCTTTTGCAACAAATTAAATCCAAGTTTCCACAAGCCTTTGTCGTATCTTTTGTCGACGGGAAAAGGGTGCCTTTAAATTAGGGTGGTAAATAAAGATTCGTTAGGGAACAAAAATTCACCTATCTTCCTCGAATAGGAACTTTAGTTTGAGAAACAGAAACGAAGAAATCAACTATGAAATTATCAAAGTATACTAAGTTGGGTCTTTTGGTTATCGGTTGTTTGACAATTCTTATATGGGGAATCAACTATTTAAAAGGTATTGATATCCTGAAACGAAATACAAGGTATTATGTAATTTACGATAGAATAGATGGCTTGCTTGAGTCGAGCGCGGTAAATATCAATGGTTATAATGTTGGACAGGTTTCGGACATTAAATTCTTAAGCGATTACTCAGGCAAACTAATAGCGACCCTTTCTATTCGAGGGGATTTTAGGATCGCTAAAGGTTCTGTTGCCAAAATAGTATCAAGCGACATTATGGGGACAAAATCCATTAAATTAGAAATTGTTCATTCAGGCGAATATTACAATGCAAATGATACCATCCCGGGCGATACTGAAAGTGATTTAAAAGAACAGGTAAGTATGCAGGTTTTACCTTTAAAGAAAAAAGCGGAAGAACTGATTGCTTCCCTGGATTCTGCACTAACTGTGATAACCTATGTTTTTAATAAGCGAACCCGTGATAATCTACAAGAGAGTTTTGAGAATATCAATCTCACCATTGCCAATATCGAATCGGTGTCAGCTGAGTTAAACAGGATAATGGATAGTGGTAAAGTTAATTCCATTGTTGAAAACCTGGATAGCATCAGCGGATCCATAACCCAGAACTCAGGAAACATCAGCAATATAATCAAAAACTTATCTACCCTATCAGATTCAATTTCCAAATTAGATATTAGTCCGGCATTCAATGATATGAAATCGTCAGTTGCGGGGATCAATGCCATTTTGCAGAAGCTAAATTCAAATGAAAGTTCAGCTGGACTATTAATCAACGATACGGCATTGTATCAGAATCTGAATAATCTGGCAGGTAGTTTAGATTTACTGTTGATTGATGTTCGCAATAACCCGAAGCGCTATGTGCACTTTTCTGCTTTCGACGTTAGCAAAGATGTATACATTACTCCCAGGCCCAATCAACCTGAAGCAAAAAATCCCATCACTTACAAGATCCATTTGATGTCAAGCTCCGCACAATTGTCCAAAGAATTGGATTTATTCAATGGACTTGGACCCATAGAGGAGGAAGAAGAGGATAAATCTTACAATTATCTGGCTGGAAATACTCAGGATTTTAATCAAATTACAGAGCTTTTAGAAGTTGCTAAACTAAATTTCCCGGATGCAAGTGTCGTTGCTTTTAAAAATGGAAATAAGATTAAGATGACAAAAGCAATTAAGAAACTCAAGAAATAAGTTCAATTTAATAAATATAATTATTGTTAATAGGACTGCATGTCTTTAACGACAGGTATTTACAGTTCGAAAATATTCAACTCAATGATTATCAGCAATTTAAATTTATTGAAAAAATATTTATTTTTTTTCAATAATTAAATGCCTGAGTCATAATGTAGTTACCTCTTTTTGGAAAATTCTATAGTAAAATCATTTTTTTTATATGTTTTTTTTTGCAAAATTTGCTTTCAGGGAAAAATTTAAAGGGAATGTCTTTTCATCAAATTAATAATATCCAGCCCAAAATGGTTAATGATCATCGTTTGGTTTGGGATCGTTGTCTATCAATAATAAGAGACAACGTTCCAAGCATTAGCTTTAAGACTTGGTTTGAGCCAATTGTTCCGGTCAACCTGGATGAAGAAGTTCTCACAATTCAGGTTCCTAGTCCTTTCTTCTATGAATATCTGGAAGAACAGTATATTGATTTGCTAAGGAAAACTTTGAGAAAAGAACTTGGGCCAGCTGCTAAATTGGAGTATGTTGTGGTTATGGGTAATAATCAGAGCAACTCACAACCCTACACAATTAAGTATCCAACAAACAATAACAGCAAGATACAGAACAAGCCAATGAGCATTCCGATGAAGAATGAAGGGAAATCATCCATTAAAAATCCTTTTATTATTCCCGGAATTCAAAAGATTCAAATAGATCCTCAATTAAGGTTGGACAATACTTTTGACAATTTTGTTGAAGGTGAATGTAATCGTCTGGCCAGAAGTGCCGGATATGCTGTATCTCAAAATCCAGGAGGAACGGCCTTTAATCCACTCATGATTTATGGCAATTCAGGATTGGGAAAAACTCATCTTGCCCATGCTATTGGAATAGAAGTAAAAGAAACTCATCCCGATAAAGTGGTGCTTTATGTGAATGCCAATAAGTTTCAGACTCAATTTACGGAAGC
>JACMKG010000148.1 GCA_014380255.1 Prolixibacteraceae bacterium
CGCGACACTTATCATGACATTCTTCTTCCGTTTCATGCAGGAATTGATTCAAAGGGGCCATGTTTATATTGCCACTCCTCCGCTCTACCTGGTTAAGAAAGGAAAACGTGAAGAGTATTGCTGGACCGAACAGCAGCGTTTGCGTATTATTGAAGAATGGGGTGAAGGTAAGGATACGGGTATCCATGTACAGCGTTACAAAGGTCTTGGTGAGATGAATGCCGAGCAGTTGTGGACAACTACGATGAATCCTGAATTACGTACCCTACGACAGGTTACCATCGAAAATGCCGCTGAAGCAGATCATATTTTCAGTATGCTGATGGGCGACGAGGTTCCTCCACGCCGTCAGTTTATTGAAGATCATGCAGTATATGCTAACATTGATGCTTAAGATACAGAAAAATCCCGGTTGTACTGGGATTTTTTTATAACATAAAATAGGAACGCGTTCCTGTTATTTTTAATCTTTACATTTTCACTATGAAAATCTGTGTTTTCTCATCCTCCAGCAATGCCATTGCTGATATTTATGTAACTGAAGCCATGGAATTGGCCAAACAGATTGGCCAGGCGAACGGTTGTCTGATCAACGGAGGCTCGAACGTGGGGCTGATGGACATTGTAACGCGTGAGGCCAAATTACATGGAGCAAATACCATCGGCATCATTCCCGAGAAACTGCGCGACTATAACCTGGCCTCCATTCATTGCCATGAGGTGATCGTTTCATGTGATATGATGGACCGTAAAGCCCGGATGAGGGACATGTCTGATGCCTTTATTGCCCTTGCAGGAGGCTTCGGTACATTGGAAGAGATACTGGAAGTAATTACCTTAAAACAGCTCGGATATCATCACAAAGCCATTGTATTCATCAATACCAACGGTTTTTACGATGACCTGTTCAGGCAGTTTGAAAAATCATATGATGAGAAGTTTGCCAAGGAAAGCTACCGGACCTTGTATTTTATCGCTCAGAACGCCTCAGAGGCCATGGAGTACCTAAAGAATTACCAGCCCGAGGAAACAGTGAACAAGTGGTTTGAGGTGCCCAAAAGATCCTAATGTTGGGGGATTTTCATGCCCAAACAATACATTTAATAAATAATACCTTGTACGATTTTTAATGGGGATGAGATTTCTGTCCTTGTGAAAGGGTACTTGGATATTATCATCTGATACCTTACTGATGCGTATCGGATACATTCCAAGCATTTCGTGTCCACGAATGCCACTACATTGGAAAAGACAACCGGAATGGTTATTTATCGCTATGACCAAGGATCGGGTTTGAGACATCACACAGCTGTTTCACTGGACGCGGATGGATGACTGTTTGCTGGGTTTAAGATAATTGTCGCTATTTTCATAAAATGCATGAAAATCGAACAACTGTGCGTATTCTCCGTAATCTAATAAAAGACAAAACTCAACACCTCCTGATCTTTCTGCCAGAAAAGCAATTGCTGTCATAAAAATTAAGTTATTCTGTGACATTTTTTCATTGAAAGATCAATAAACAGGGGCATTTCAGCATTGGCCCGTAACTTGATAGAGATGTGTTGTTTAAGTTCTTGTTAAAGTCTGTTAAACAAATGAAACATTAACAAAAATTAAAACTCTTAAATCAGGTAAGTGTTACCTTTAAAGTGCAAAAAAGACAAAAAATTTCTAACAGATAAAATTATAAGGATATGACTACTTTTAAAAAAGGACTATTTACTTTATTAATCGCATTGGTTGGAGGTCTGATTGCCGTGTGGGCATATACAAGTTTTTTAACTGAACCTAAGATTCTGACGGTCACCCAGGACCAGTCGATGAAATATGCTAATCTACCTGCTCAAAGGGCGGACGATTTGCCCGAACTCACTTATGCTGCCGAAAGTTCGGTTCACGCGGTTGTGCACATTACCGTGACTTCCAAAGGTCAATCGTATTATTCAAACAATCCGTTTGATTGGTTTTTTGGTGATGGAATGAATAATCAACAGCGCAGGCCCATGCGGCAGGGTGTTGGCTCAGGAGTGATTCTTTCGAGCGATGGGTTAATCGTTACCAACAACCACGTGGTGGAAGATGCCGATGAAATCAGTGTCGTATTGAATGACAAACGTGAATTTAAGGCTAAATTGCTGGGATTTGATGCTGCCACTGATCTTGCTTTGTTGAGGATTGAGGCAGAGGATCTGCCGGTTCTGGAATTTGGAAACTCTGATGACCTTAAACTCGGTGAATGGGTATTGGCCGTTGGGAACCCGTTTAACCTGACATCGACGGTTACCGCTGGGATTGTAAGTGCCAAGGGGAGAAACATTGGAATCAATTCCAGTCAGATGAGAATTGAATCATTTATACAGACCGACGCGGCCGTGAATCCTGGCAACAGTGGGGGAGCGTTGGTAAATACCCGGGGTGAGCTGATTGGGATAAACACGGCTATTGCATCCCAAACCGGTTCGTATACAGGTTATTCTTTTGCACTTCCTTCGAACATCGTTAAAAAGGTGGTTAGCGATATCAAAGAATATGGAGGAGTGCAGCGTGCCATGTTAAATGTTGAAATCAGGGACGTGAATGCGGAGATAGCAGAAAAATATGATCTCGATAAAATTGAAGGAGTCTTTGTCAGTTCTGCATTGGAAGGAGGAGCAGCCGCCGCCGCGGGAATTAAATCTAACGATGTGATTGTCAGTATTGATGGGGTAGAAGTGAATTCAACTGCCGCACTTCAGGAACAACTCAGCAAGCACAGTCCTAAAGATAAAATTACAGTAATTGTAAAAAGAGGGAATAAAAGGCAACCATTTAACGTAACGCTACGTAATATGAACGGAGATATGGAACTTGTTAGAGGAGAAAATCCCGATAATATTTTTGGTGCGAAATTTGTTGCGATAACAGACCGCGACAGAGAAGAATTAGGAATAAGCCATGGAATAAAGATTACGGAATTGAAAGATGGCAAGTTCAAAGACGCGGGTATAAAAGAAGGGTTTATTATTATGCAGATTAATAAGAATCCCATATCTGAAGTAAATGAATTATCACACATTATTAAAAACTCACGAGGTGGAATATTAGTTGAAGGAATTTATCCAGATGGAGAGGTCGCTTATTATGTTTTTGGAGTAAATTCAAAATAGTAAGACAGCGATGGTTATCTAATTGCAAACAAATAAGCCGTATTAGATTTTCCATTTGAATACTTGACCTCAAAAGCCTATATTTGCACGCTATTTTTTTGAAGGGTATATGAGACAATTAAAGATTACAAAATCGATTACCAACAGGGAAAGTGCTTCTTTAGACAAGTATTTGCAAGAAATTGGCAAGGAAGAACTTATTACAGTTGAGGAAGAAGTGGAGTTGGCCCAACGGATCAAGAAGGGTGATCAGGCCGCGTTGGAGAAATTGACCAGAGCTAATTTGCGTTTTGTAGTTTCTGTGGCTAAACAGTATCAGAATCAGGGCTTAAGTCTGCCTGACCTTATCAATGAAGGGAATCTGGGACTGATTAAAGCGGCTGAAAAGTTTGATGAAACCAGAGGCTTTAAGTTTATTTCATATGCTGTATGGTGGATTCGCCAATCAATTCTACAGGCTTTGGCTGAGCAATCCAGAATTGTTCGTCTTCCATTGAACCAGGTAGGTTCCTTGAATAAGATTAACAAGGCATTTTCCAAGTTTGAACAGGAACATGAACGCAAACCTTCACCCGAAGAGCTTGCCGAATCACTGGAGTTGCCTGCTGAAAAGGTTGCAGATACCCTTCGTGTATCAGGAAGGCACATTTCTGTGGATGCCCCTTTTGTGGAAGGAGAGGACAACAGTCTGCTCGATGTACTGATCAACAATGACTCTCCAAACGCTGACCGCGCTTTGATGATGGAGTCCTTGGCTCAGGAAATTGAACGTGCTCTGGCCACGCTTACTGAACGTGAAAGTGATATTATCAGGATGTTCTTTGGAATTGGCTGTCAGGAAATGACTCTGGAAGAGATCGGTGAACGTTTTGGTCTTACCCGTGAACGGGTACGCCAGATTAAAGAAAAGGCGATACGTCGTTTACGCCATACTTCAAGAAGTAAATTATTGAAAACATATCTTGGATAAGAGATAATATATGGGTTAATTCCCAATAAAAAAACCGCCTTTCGGGCGGTTTTTTTATTGATAGTATCCCTTGGTTGAGATACTCTTTATTAATAATTCACCAATTCTTTTTATCTTTTCAATTTGATTACTTCACTTCCGGCTAGCAGAAATGCTCCTGATCCGTATACTTCCCAGCTTTCAGCAGTAAAGTTCTTTTTTGGATCAGCACCAATGGGCTGGCACCAGCCCACATGACCATCGGGTTGAATCAGTGTGTTCATACCTTTCCACGCTTTTTCAACTACTGGAAGGTATTCATCTTTGCTCAACAGTCCGTTATTGATACCCCAAGCCAAAGCGTAGGTGTAAAATCCTGAACCCGAGGCTTCACCTCCCGGATAGGACTGAGGATCGAGCAGACTTGCTCTCCATAATCCATCTTCCTGTTGGATGCTTGCAACTTTTTTTGCCATTTCCTTGTATACCTTTTCGTAGAATGGGCGCTCTTTGTAATCTTTAGGAAGTTCACTCAAAAGAAGAGCTAATCCACCCATAACCCAACCGTTTCCTCTTGACCAGAAGATTTTCTTTCCGTTGGCTTCACGCCGGTCTGATGGTTCTCCTTTAATTACATATAACAAGTCTCTGGCAAAAAGATGCTCTTCCTTATCATACAGCATGTCATAGCACTGATGAAATAACTCATCGCTTTTCTCCATAAACCTCTTATCACCGGTGGTCATCGACAGTTTAGCCATTGCAGGAGGTGCCATAAACAGGGCATCACACCACCACCAGGTAATTTGCTCAATTCCTTTGACAGGGTATGGAGTTACAAGAAACTTTTCCATACTCTCGGTAAAAGGCTGAATCATTGCCGGGTCTTTCTTAATACGGTAAACATCCACATAAGTCTGGCAAATAGCTATATCATCGGCATGAAGTAGCCTGGGCCCTGGCTTCCATTGGTTCTTTTCACCCATGTCAACCATTGCTTTAAGCAATTCCTTGTCGCCTGTGGTCTTATATGCAGCTGAAATACCTGCATAAAAAGCACCATTGGTCCAGTCCCACAATTGATGCTTGGGATTTGCCAACTGCCACATGGCGGCCGTAGTCATTGCCTTTTTAATGTTCTTGGATTTAAATTCCTTACCTAGCTTATCTTTAGCCCATCCATTCGACACTATAAGCATTGTCACCAGAAGAAACAGAAGCGTTCTTTTCATTTGTTATTACGTTTAGATTAGTTATTGCAATCGATTGAACAAACATACAGAATACTTTTTTAAAGAAAAACAGCTAGCTGCAATATGACGAAAATTTTCATAAATAGCCTAAATTAAACAGCTTCATTTAGCTGAGATCGAAATATTCATATTATCAAAACATGAATTTCATGAAACTGAAATAGAAATGCTTTGTTTAGTTGCAATTTATAATTAAACTTGTACCGAAATAAAACAAGAAAAATGAAAAATACATTCAAACATTGCGGCCATCATCATGTAACTCTATCCGAAGGTAGGCAGTAATTGTTTTGATGTTTTTCAAAAGATATTAACCCAATAAGAAGGCTTACCACAATGGTAGGCCTTTTTTGTTTTAACAAAACTGATAATGGAAGGACTCTTAAAAATTGCCGTTCAAACAAAAGGCAGGCTAAATGAAGATTCGTTGAAATTGATTGATGAAGCCGGGATAAAGCTTCCTCTGGGAACCCGTAAACTGATTTCGCAAGCTACAAACTTCCCCATGGAAGCTCTGTTTTTGCGCGACGATGATATTCCGCAGGCTGTTGCCGCCGGGGTTGCCGATGTAGGTATTGTAGGTGAAAACGAAATGCTTGAGAAAAACGAGCAGGTAGTTGTTGCTAAACGCCTTGGGTTTAGTAAATGCCGTTTGTCTCTGGCTATTCCAAAAGATGACGAATATTCAGGTTTGGAGTATTTCAATGGCAAAAAAATTGCCACTTCTTATCCTGAGATTTTAAAAGCCTATTTTCAGAAAAACAGCATTAAAGCAGAAATCCATGTTATAAATGGTTCTGTTGAAATAGCGCCTGGAATCGGGTTGGCTGATGCTATCTTTGATATTGTCAGTTCAGGAAGCACATTGGTAAGCAACCGCCTTAAAGAAGTGGAAGTAGTGGTTAAGTCTGAAGCGGTTCTGGTAGCCAATCCAAATTTATCGGAAGCCAAGAAAGCGATTTTGGAGGAATTGATCTTTCGGATGGAGTCTGTTCAACGGGCAGAAAAGAAAAAATATATTTTATTGAATGCTCCCAATGAGAGACTTCCGGAAATTGAATCCTATTTACCTGGCATGAAAAGCCCGACAGTGATGCCATTGGCTGAAGAAGGCTGGAGTTCGGTTCATTCAGTAATTGAGGAAAAGGACTTCTGGGAGATTATTGGGAAACTAAAATCTGCTGGGGCCCAGGGAATTTTGGTTATTCCGATTGAGAAAATGATATTATAATTCAAAGATGAAAACATATATCAATCCCCCGAAGACTAGCTGGCAGAAATTACTGGAACGCCCCACCTTTAGTGTCCGTGAACTAAGAGATCAGGTTGAGACTATTCTGGCAGATATTGCAGCCAACGGAATGGATGCTATCCGTAAATACACCGAGAAATTCGATGGTGTTTATATCCATGATATAACCGTTACTTCACAGGAGATTGAAGAAGCAAGCAGACAAGTAGAAAGCAATCTGAAGGAGGCCATACGTGTTGCAGCAAAAAATATCCAAACATTTCATGAATCTCAAATTCCTGTTACCAAACGCATTGAAACGGTAACGGGAGTCACTTGCTGGCAAAAGGCCGTAGCCATTGATAAGGTGGGCTTATACATCCCCGGGGGATCAGCCCCATTGTTTTCCACCGTACTGATGCTTGCCATTCCTGCCCGTATTGCTGGTTGTAAAGAGATTGTATTATGTACCCCGCCTGACAAAAATGGCAAGATCAATCCTGCGATCCTTTTTGCGGCTCAACTGGTAGGTGTAACTCAGATATATAAACTGGGAGGCATTCAGGCCATTGGGGCAATGGCTTACGGTGTTGGCAGTGTGCCTAAAGTGGATAAGATATTCGGTCCCGGCAATCAATATGTGATGGCTGCCAAACAACTGGTCAGCATCAGCCATGTGGCAATCGACATGCCTGCAGGGCCCTCCGAAGTGGCTATTATGGCCGATTCGACAGCTAATCCCGCTTTCATTGCTGCCGATCTGCTTTCACAGGCCGAACATGGTCCCGATAGCCAGGTGGTACTTGTTACCAATGATGCCTTGCTCATAGAGAAGGTGCAGCAAGAACTAACTATTCAGCTAAGAGAGCTTCCACGCCAAACCATTGCCGAAAAAGCGCTGGCGAATAGTCAGGCTGTCGTATTGGCGAATGTGGAAGAGATGATTGAACTAATCAACGGTTATGCGCCCGAGCATTTGATCATATCAATGGAGAACTATCGTGAAGTGTCTGAGAAGATCACCAATGCTGGATCAATCTTTTTGGGTAATTACACACCTGAGAGTGCAGGCGATTATGCATCGGGAACCAATCACACACTACCTACAAACGGATGGGCCCGCTCATTCAGCGGGGTTAACCTCGATAGCTATCTAAAGAAAATTACTTTTCAGGAAATAACCAAGGAAGGAATAAGCCATTTAGGCCCGGTGATTGAAACAATGGCCAAGGCCGAGTTGCTCGATGCCCATAAAAATGCAGTGACACTTCGCTTAAAAGAAATAAGGGATCAAAAATAAGAATCAACCAATGGAATTAGAAAAATTACTTCGGAATAATATAAAGGCATTGAAACCCTATTCTTCAGCCCGTGATGAGTTCTCGGGCGAAGCGGAGGTTTTCCTTGATGCCAACGAAAACCCCTTTAATAATCCTTATAATCGCTATCCTGACCCCCTGCAGTGGACCTTGAAAGAAAAGATTGCTGCCATCAAAAATATTTCTCCTGATAGGATATTCCTTGGAAACGGAAGTGATGAACCCATTGATATTATATACCGCGCTTTTTGTGAGCCGGGGATTGACAATGTGGTTTCCATTGATCCAACCTATGGAATGTACCAGGTAGCCGCCGATATTAACAACGTGGAGGTACATAAGGTTAAGCTTAGTGAAGACTTCGGGTTCAGTGCCCAGAAACTGCTGGATGCAGCCAATATCTATACCAAGGCAATCTTTATATGTTCGCCCAATAACCCTACTGCCAATTTATTGGATCAATCCGAAATTATAAAACTAATTACAGCCTTTGAGGGGCTGGTAGTAGTTGATGAGGCCTATATCGATTTCTCACCTGAAAGTAGTTTGTTACCAGAACTCGATAAGTATGAAAATTTAATTATTCTTCAAACATTCTCCAAAGCCTGGGGGATGGCTGGCATCCGTCTGGGAATGGCGTTTGCACATCCTGAGATCATACGCGTGTTTAATAAAATCAAATACCCGTACAATATAAATATCCTGACGCAGGGAAAAGCACTGGAACTGTTGGATCATACCCAACGGAAAGAAGAATGGGTCAATACCATTATTGAAGAAAGGGGAAAAATGATGCGCAAACTGTTTAAAATGCCTTTTGTGCAGATTGTCTACCCTTCGGATGCCAATTTTATATTGGTGAAAATGCACGATGCAAGAGGGATTTATCACTATCTTACCGAGCAGAAGATCATTGTGCGCGACCGGTCAAAGATTAC
>JACMKG010000149.1 GCA_014380255.1 Prolixibacteraceae bacterium
TCAGCATGGGAGGCTTCATGGCTTACTATCTGGCGGGCAAGTATCCCGACAGCTTCCTGGCCGCTGTAAACATGGTGGGAAGTCCGGAGTTCTTCATTGGTCTGCCTGATAACCATACGCTTTATCAGGTAAGATACTCTTTTGATAACCTACAGGATGTGGCCTTGCTTTTTCACAACCGTGATTCATGCCAGATGTCAGGGTTGAATGATGAAGTACACAACGGTGCCCGATGGAGCCGAATGAAGAATTATGAATATCACAAAATGAAGGGTGGGCATAAAGTAGATGAACCGGGGGAAACGAAGATCTTTGAATCAGCCGTAAGCTTCATCAGCAAACAGTTTGAGAACCCTGCCCCGCTAAGCAAGACATGGTCGCATTATGACCTGTGCACTGATTTTTCGCTTTGGGATTATTCTGTGAATAGCACCAAGGATGAACCCGGCTACTTGTACCTACGAAATGTAGATTCTCATGGATTTGGATTTTATACTGCCCATTGGCTGCCTGATGGCCCAGCCTTACATCATTCCAAGGCTTCAATAACCACCGCCCCGTTATATGTGCCCAATGCGGCCTACAGGATCAGCAGTTACAACAAGGCGGATAAGAAACTTACCATGATGCATATGCCTGCTGATAAGAATGGCAGATTGCATTTTGAACTTTCAGGTGATGGAACTGAAATCGGAATATCAAAAGATACTGAACAGGCAGGATTTACAACATTTGATTATATCCTGAACGATCGTCAAAGAATGCTTAGGACAAATAAAAACAACGAGTTAACGCTGAGCATTTTTAACAAAGATGGAGCATTTGCAAAAAAAGGCACACTGAAAGTTACCTTGTCGTGTGCTGATAGTTCGGTGACTATTCAATCTCCTGCGCAGCTTATCGATTTAGATAAAGGAAAATACTTGATACAAACAAAGCCCTTCAAGGTTTACAGCACCAAAACTCCCCCTTCTGATGGCTCACCCTGGCAACTGCGTATGATTGTTGGATTGGAATACGACACATCACGCACAGAGGAAATCATTACCATTCCTGTTTTTTATGAGGTGCCATATTTTACTGATATTAAAGTGGATGATGGCCGCCCTATTAAATCAACAAAGAAGACAAGCAAAACAAATCCAGACATAAGCGATTCTGTCTTTGGGACAGGTAATGGTGATGGAATTGTCAATCCCGATGAACAGATCATGCTATTCAAAGATGGTCACCGCCTTCGCTTATATACAGACGACCCGTATGTAATAGCCAATGAAGAGAAGTTAGTTGATGAGGTATTGCCTGCTATATGGCCTGACGGATATACCCTGAGTTCAGTCATAAAGATAGCTCCTGATTGTCCCGAAGGTCATGTAATAGAATTTCTTGCCTCTTATGAAACAAAGACCCATATGCCTATCTACCGGCAGGTCAAATGGGGAAAAGTAAAGATGACAGTTAATCCATCAAAATAAAAAAAAGACAGATGATTACAGTAAATCATCTGTCTTATACTTCTTCAGCGACAGCAGTGGTCAGTCATGCTGCTTTATTTGGTTTCCAGTCTTTATTGATAAAGTAGCGCCCTTTGACTTCCTTCAGCAGGCCTGCAGAAATGGCCCTGTGTACGATATCATATATTTTTAAACGTCCTTTCTCCGTGTATTTAATGTTGATCTTCGACCGGTTTCCACCATCACTTCCTTCATATCTAAAAGTTTCGACTACACTGTAATTCTGCCCCTGATACTTTGCTGTAAGGCTATATCCGGTAGAGGTCCTACGCAGAAATCCTGCCTTAACCAACAGCCGGTTCAGTATCACAGCCGACATATTGAACTGAGCGCCAATAGTGGTAGCCGTATGTCCAGATGTGGATGAAAGCACTTCATTGGCATAGGCAACAATCGGTGCCTGCGATTCAAGCTGTTTCTGCATACGGGCCAGCTGCTCATCCTTGGCCCTGATCAGCTCCTTCTGCCTGTCGAAAGCCTCCTTGGCCACCTGCAGGGCACGAGCCATAAGCATCTCAGGGGTATCTTCTTCCCTGGAAACTATATATCCTCCTGACTTATGGAGAGAAGGCAACACTTCGCGCGTTACCCAGTCCGTGAATGCCTGTGCTTCGGGTTTGCGGCTCTGGAAAATGACCTTGTACAGATTAGCCTCAGCTACAAAGGTAAGCTCTCCTATGCGCTCAAAAATACTCCCATCCGCCCTTTTAAGAATGTTCACCACCCCGGTGGTAGTAACAATGCCTTCAGGATTCAACGTCGATTTAGCCATTACCACGTTGCCAATTTCAAGGATGTGGCAAACATCATTCAGGCAAAACAAAGAGATCCCGGTATCCGTAGTCATCGTACGTATTTCCCCGAATCGCTCATTTTTATATATTGTAATTGGTTCCATGTAATGTCAATTAAAAATGTTTAAAAGCTATTAATCTTTCAA
>JACMKG010000150.1 GCA_014380255.1 Prolixibacteraceae bacterium
CTGCCAGTCAACCGGTTCAGGAACATCATTTTGCACAAAGCAGAATCTGCAGTTGCGCGTGCATTTATCGCCCAGGATCATAAAACTGGCCGTACCGGCATTCCAGCATTCGCCCTTGTTGGGGCAGTTTCCACTGGTGCAAATCGTGTTCAGATGATGCTCAGCAATCAGCCGTTTAACTTTCAAATAGCTCTCTCCTTTGGGTAAAACAGATTTCATCCATCGGGGCAGCCTTTCCTTTTCAATCTTCAAATCGCTCATCCTGTAAATTTCAGTTCACGCATACAAACACTTTTGGCCCGTTGAAGTTCAAGTAAACTTGTCAACAGGCCTGGCAATTAAGTAATGGGAACTAAATAAAGTCGTATAGAAAAGAAAAGATTGAAGGACTGATAGACTGATGGACTGACAAATTGATGAACTGCTTTACTTCCTTATTTCTGATTTTTCCCTTTTTTTCTTTTTTCTTTTTGTTTCAGTGGCCACGATGTATCGTGGCCTTACGGGCTACTGCAAGCTATCATCGATCCCGTTGATCAATGATCCTGCTTTTTTCCAACCTTTTCAAACCCTTTTTTTCAAACTCTTCAAACTCTTCAAACCCTTCCAACCCTTCTTACAACCCTTCCAACCCTTCTTCTTGCCCTCCTCCTTACTTTCTATGACCTTTCGTCTTATTTTGCCTGCTTTAGATACCCATTGGTAACTCATTCGTAACCTTTCTGTATCTGAGGTTACAGAAAGGTTACAGATGGGTTACTAATGAGTTACAGATGATGGCAAAAGATGAGCAATAGACGAGCAATAGACGAAAGGTGTATTCCATTTAATTCAAAATAAAAAAAAAGGTGTGTACATTTGATTTAGTGTCCAGAGTCAGGAAGGAGCATACTACCCAAAAGCGCAACATTTTGTTTTATTCATGGCAGGCCCGGTTGAATACAGCAGCTGCCAGCTTCTTCAGCCTGGATTGGGCCAACCGCAGCGCCTTTTGGTAGGTGTGCTCAAACTGTACGCATATTTCATGGTTTCTAGGTGGTGAATAAAGAAGGCTGCATGTCTGAAATAATTTTCAGCTGACAATGAACAGCCTGATTATCTATTTGTTGTTGAGTGATAAATTACAACCAATAATATCATGAGAAAGAACAGGCTGGAGGCTTTTAGCGATGGAGTCATTGCTATTATTATAACTATCATGGTTCTGGAACTTAAAGCGCCTCACGGGCATACATTCCATGACCTTCAACCGTTGATTCCCAAGTTTATAAGCTACGTGCTGAGCTTTTTATACCTGGCTATTTACTGGAACAATCACCACCACATGCTGCATACGGTAAAACATGTTACAGGAGGTACTCTTTGGGCCAATGTTCACCTTCTTTTCTGGTTGTCGCTCATTCCTGTTACCACCGCCTGGATGGGGGAAAACAACTTTGAAACCATCCCCATGGCCCTGTATGGCTTCGTATTGTTAATGACCGCTGTTGCTTACTTTTTACTTCAAAAGCTGATCATTAAAAATCACGGTAAGGAATCTATTTTATCCAAGGCCATAGGGAAAGATTACAAAGGCAAAATTTCACCCATTCTTTATAGCCTTGCGATTGCTTCCTGCTGGATAAGCCCCTGGATAGCAGGAACGATTTATTTCCTGGTCACTTTTATCTGGCTTATTCCCGACCCAAGAATAGAAATTATTTTCAACGAAGAAGAGGTTGAAAAACAATAATAAGTGTACCACCGTATAATCTATTATAAATAATTTTATAATTTTACAACATAAAAGAGAATGGTCCTTTGACAGTCTTTTTTTAGAAACAAAAGAGCCACTGATGGTCAAACTTTAAACTTTGCAGCTATGAAACTAATCGATATGAGCGATCCCCAAATTGAAGTAGGTATCATGTATCAACCGGAAATTATTTTTAGGTTGAATGAAAGGTATCTGCTGGCCCCAAACGGCAACCCACACGATGGAATGCACAAGGCCACTTTGCGTGACGGGCAGCTTTTTTTGGATGATGAACTGGTCGATGAAAACGAGTTGCTCTTTCAGCCGGTAAGGTACCATAAAGCGTCTTTCGAACTGAACGATGTGACCATTGGCATCAATTTTCATTGGGAACGAAAGGAAGACCAGCTGTTTAAAGGATCGCTGAAAATTATCATTGAAAACAACAAACTGACGGCTATCAACATACTGCCGGTTGAAGATTACCTGATCAGTGTTATTTCTTCTGAAATGAAAGCTACCAGCAGCCTGGAGCTGTTAAAGGCCCATGCCATTACTTCGCGTTCATGGCTGTTGGCCCAGATGGAAAAAGGAGATAAGGTGAAGCAATCGGGCCATAAATACAACTCAACCGTTCTTAGCCCCGGGGAATATATCCGGTGGTACGACCGTGAAGAGCACGCGCATTTTGATGTGTGTGCCGATGACCACTGCCAGCGTTACCAGGGCATTACGCGCCAGTCGACCCCCCTTGTGGTGCAGGCTATTGATGAAACCAGCGGGATGCTTTTGATGAGCGGGGATACGATTTGTGACGCCCGCTATTCGAAGAGCTGCGGAGGGATGACCGAGACCTTTGAAACCGTCTGGGAGCCTGAAGTGCATCCCTACCTGGAGTCGATAGTCGACAACCCGTTTTTGCCCCAAGGCTATGATGCCGACCTTACCCAGGAAGAGGCTTCAGAACGATGGATCCGGAATACGCCCGATGCCTTCTGCAATACCCAGGACAAGGAAGTGCTCTCGCAGGTGCTGAACGACTATGATCAGGAGACCAATGATTTCTACCGCTGGAAAGTAACCTACCAGCAAGCCACGCTGGCCGAGCTGATAGCCCGTAAATCAGGTCAGGATTTTGGTGAAATTGTTGATTTGATACCTGTCGAAAGAGGCAAGTCGGGTAGGCTGAACAAGCTTCAGATTGTGGGGACAAAGCTTAGCCTGACCATTGGCAAGGAACTGGAAATCCGCAAAACGCTTTCCGAATCACACCTGTACAGTTCAGCTTTTGTCGTCGACAAGCACATGGGAGAAAATAATATACCGCAGGAATTTACCCTTACCGGAGCAGGCTGGGGCCATGGCGTAGGCCTTTGCCAGATCGGGGCAGCCATGATGGGCGCCAAAGGGTACAAGTACGACGAAATACTAAAACACTACTTCCCCGGAGCAAGGATTTCAAGAGAATATTGAAAGGCAAAGGCGGGGGCTGAGACCAACGCTTTGCCTTCAACTAAGGACCTTAAAGACTTTATGGACTTTAAGGTCCTTAGTTGAAGGCAAAAGCAGAGGGCCATCACCCGGATGAATGTCCTTTGGGTAATAAATTATGTTGAAGGATAGCAATCTTAAAGGTATTTTGGTATCTTTCAGCCACTAAATGAAAACTGACTTTTCATGACCGATCAACCCAACTCTTCTAAACCAAAGCAGCGTAATCCATGGGCCTGGATCCCTTCCTTGTATTTTGCTGAAGGTATTCCCTACGTGGTAGCCATGACCGTTTCGGTGATCATGTTCAAGCGCATGGGCGTTTCAAACACCGACATTGCACTATATACCAGTTGGTTGTACCTGCCTTGGGTGATAAAGCCTTTGTGGAGCCCGCTGGTTGATCTTCTAAAAACCAAGCGTTGGTGGATTGTAATCATGCAGCTGGTAATAGGCGCCGCATTGGGTGGCGTTGCCCTGGCTCTTCCCTTGCCGGGGTATTTTCAGATAACCATGATCTTTTTGTGGCTTCTGGCTTTCAGTTCAGCCACCCACGATATTTCGGCCGATGGGTTCTACATGCTTGGACTGGATGAGCATCAGCAGGCTTATTTTGTAGGCATCCGAAGCACTTTTTACCGCATTGCCATGATAACGGGTCAGGGGCTGCTGATCATCCTGGCAGGCTCTTTTGAGACCGCCACCGGGCTATCTCCCATTGAAGTGACGGTGAAGGCGCAACCGGATATTGCCAAACAACTTACCCTTCCGGAAGTAAGTCCAAATACAGCTATTTCTACGGAGAAAGCCTATTTCGCGACTTTCCCTCAGGAAGTAGTTCTATCCACTCAGAATATCCAAAAAGAGCAACTGGACTCCATGCGAAAGATCGTTCGTGAGCACAACGTTTCCATGGGATTTGTAAGCGCAGGTAAGAATATGGCTTCGGTGTCAGGAACAGAAAAAGATTCATGGTGGACAAGCTACATTTCTGCGCCCTTGAAGCAATTCCTTGAGAAACATTTTAAAAAGGATGAAACGCTTCTTTCAGATAATAACTCGGTGGGTAATGTGGCCGTGGTGGCAGTCAAGCTGAACGGTAAACCTGAAGCCGACAAAGAAATGGTGCTCAACACGAAATGGCAAAAGGGAGATAAGAGCCTTCAGCTGCTGGAAGGCGAACGCCTATCCTTTACGCTGAACAACTGGGAAAAGCCTGCTTATCTTTTGGTTCAGGCAGACCCGAAGCTGAACCGGGCCACCGAAAGCACCTTTAAAGGAACCTCAGGTAATATCCATTTGGCATGGAGCCTTGTGTTTGTGATTCTGGCCTGCATGTTTATTCTCTTTTCCTTTTATCACCGCTTCATCCTCCCCTACCCTGCCTCTGATAAAAAGCGCCCGGGAGAGGAGAACCTGTTCAAAGCTTTCTTTAAAACCTTTGCTTCTTTCTTCAGAAAAAAAGAAATCTGGGTCATTCTGTCATTTCTGATGTTCTACCGCCTGGGCGAAGCTCAGCTGGTAAAGATGGCTTCCCCGTTTATGCTCGATCCCCGTCAACTGGGAGGTCTTGGCCTTACCACCGGGGACGTAGGCTTGATTTACGGCACCTTCGGGATACTGGCCTTAACGGCAGGAGGTA
>JACMKG010000151.1 GCA_014380255.1 Prolixibacteraceae bacterium
ATTCTTATTTTTGATATTCGTATTGTTCTGCACTGGTTCATTAAGCGCACAAGAAGTTGCTGCTTCGTCGATCGGTAAGTTGGTTCCTGGTTATCCTAAAGAAATAGAAGGTATTAAAAACCAACTTGTACTGAGCGATCTAAGTTATGTGCATTTGGAAACGGGAATCGATACGCTGTCTGTCATGTTTGGAGAATTGACCCAACAAGGTCATAAAGGTTATTGGATAACATTATGGATTAATCATAAGCTGGCACTCTTTACAACACCATCGCTTGAGAAAAGACCTGATTCAGGACTCCTATCCAACACAATCGACCTGACGTTTGATGATTCTTCCCAGAAAATATCCGTTCAGATAACTCACGATCCCTCAACCAATCAGATCCATTACTTATGGGTTAATAAGGATCAGCCCAGTAAAATGGCTGTCATCGAAAAGATGGAAAGGCCCATAAAAAAAGGAAAAATGTTTCCTCCCATGAAGGTTTTGTCATTAAGTGGAGACAGCATCTCCATTAAGAGCTTTGCCAATAAATATGTAGTTATCAATTGGTGGGCTACTACCTGTGGACCCTGCAGACAGGAAATACCGGGACTTAACACGTTGGTTGAGAAATACAAGGCCAATCCCGAGGTCGTATTTTTGGCTATCGCTTTTGATAAAAAACAAGCGTTGGAGTATTATCTAAACCTGCAGAACTACAGTTATATACAGACCATGGGAGACGGGAATGTAGCCAGACTTTTTGGTAAAGCTTTCCCCAGAAATGTGATCATTAACCCCCAGGGAATGATTGCCTATTACAGCGAAGGTGGTTATGAAAACATATTTCAGGATATAGATAACGAATTACAAAGGCTATTGAAAAAATAAGGTCACAGAACAGCAATTGCCAGCCTTGGCTTTTCAGGCTATCCAATTCATATAATTGGAGGGAAGATTTATCAATCAATCAAACAAACTTCGAAGCATTCAAATACGTATGCAGAATTGATTTTACTAAGGTGGAAATCATGAAAATACATTCGGGTGCAGTAGAATTTTTATTCTGAAACAAGCCGCTGGAGAAATACAAAAACAGTGTCCGGGTCCTGAACTTTATGTCATCTTTCTTAAGTGTGGAATTCGCATTCCACTTTATTATATGGCTTCTTTGAAAAGCCTAATAGCAGGGAACTAAAAATCAACATCATGAAAACAAGTATGAGTATTCTTTACTGGACGCCCCGTATTCTTGGTATCCTGGCCATCCTCTTTGTCAGCATGTTTGCCCTGGATGCCTTTGCATAAAAACAGGAAAGCTTGAAGTGGAGAGTGATTTGAAGGTTCAGATTGGAATACCTTTAAAGAGTGTATTTTATGATAATCATTACCGACTGATCATTGCCAACAACGCGAAACCGGGGAGGTCTATCATTTTTTGACCAACATCTTTGATTTAACAGCGGAGCATATAATGCTGCTTTACAAGAAACGATGGGATATTGAAGTATTTTTTTGTTTCCTTAAACAGGAACTCAACTTAAGCCATATCACATCAACCAGTGAAAAAGGTATGCAGGTAATTCTTTACATGACAATGATAACCTCCATGCTGGTGCTCATTTATAAACGACTAAACCAGGTAGGCTATAAAACAGCGGTTAGAAGAATAGCCCTTGAACTGAATGAGTACATTATAAAACTAATTGTCCAGTATTGTGACGGTGATCCCAGCCTGGTATTCCGTCGAAAAATAAACCATTTGCAAGTTCTTTGAAATTTTCCGAACACTCCTAATTGTAATTCACAGTGTTCGGAAGATTTAAAAACTGCCACCAAAGCACCAAATCTCACCAAGCTTAAATGACTCATTGGATTAATGTTGGCACATGGATGTATGGATGGCAAAACCTGCTTTAACCCATGCTATCTCCTCTTTGAGAACACTTCCAAAGGCAAATTCTCATTGCCGGGCATAAATGCTTCTATCTAAAATAGCAGGAATCCTGCCTGACCATTGCCTATCCATTGCCACTGTCTGATGGGTCATTGATCTGCTGCTGTACTATTATCATATTATTAGTACAGCATCAGTACAGACACCGTACAGACACAGGCAATGGA
>JACMKG010000152.1 GCA_014380255.1 Prolixibacteraceae bacterium
AGGACCGGGAACAAAAGACTGTATTTGAAAATCTTCTTTTCCGTGTCCTTATCGATGTGCTGCGGACTGCGCGGGTAATAGTCGAACAGGGGCATTAAAGGAGTGCTTTTATCAAGGCTATGAAATTGATAACATCTTCTTCTTCGGTGTCAAAGGAGGTCATCCAACGAACTTCAGATCGATGTTCATCCCATACGTAGAAGAAGTATTTCTCCTGCAGCTGTGGAATAATCTGCGAGGGCACAATGGCAAAAACACCGTTGGCATTTACTTCCTGGGTCAGTTGGATAGCTGGTATTTTCTTCACCTCCTGTTCAAGCAATTTGGCCATACGGTTTGAATGAGCAGCATTCTTCTTCCAAAGATCGTTCTCGAAATAAGCCAGGAATTGGGCACTTACAAAACGCATCTTGGAATAAAGCTGCATGCTTTGCTTGCGGATGTATTTCGTACTTTTAGTCAGTTCGGGGTTGAAAAATACTACGGCTTCGCCCATCATCATGCCGTTTTTTGTTCCACCAAATGAGAGTACATCCACGCCTGCGTCAACTGTAAAGGCCCGGAAGGGAAGGTCGAGGGCTACGGCTGCATTGGCAAGGCGAGCTCCATCCATGTGCACATACAACCCATATTCATGGGCTAAGTCGCAAATGGCCTTGATTTCTTCCACCGTATAAAGAGTTCCCAGTTCGGTAACCTGCGAGATAGAGATCATCTTTGGCTGAGAATGATGTTCAAAATCAAAACCATGTAAATATCTGCGAATACCTGTAGTGCTTATTTTGCCTTTAATGGTCTCAACAGGAAGAAGTTTGCATCCGGTGAACTTCTCGGGAGCTCCGCATTCGTCGGTCTGTATGTGGGCTGTATCAGCACATATGACCGAATGGAATGAATGGGTCAGCGTCGAAAGCCCCAGCACGTTGGCTCCAGTGCCGTTAAAAACAAAAAAGACCTCTGCCTGATCACCAAATTCCTGTTTGAAGCGCCCGATGGCCTTCTCAGTAACCGAATCGCCTCCATAGCCTACCGCATGTCCTTCATTGGCACTGCCGATTGCCTTTAATATATCAGGATGAATTCCTGAATTATTATCGCTTGCAAATCCTCTTTTTGTCATATAAGATTGTATTTTTAACTGGTAATTATTGAGAGTATAAAAGAACTCATTTTTTAAGCTTCGACAAAATGAAACAGGACCTGAAACTGAGTGAAAAACTATTTTGCCTGGCTATCAGCCCTGAGAGCGGGGGAGTATTGATGGGGGCTTATGGAACAATAGGGATCACAGTGGCCGGATCGGTGCTGGTGGAACTGATGAAGAAAGGTTTGATTTCAATAGATAACGGGGTGGTTCACGTGTTAAATCCATTGTGTCAAAACGATGAAATTCATGAATATTTCATGAGCCAGATCAGACTTCGGCACAAGCCACGGAAGGCAAGAGCCTGGATATTTAGGTTCAATAGCAGGGCCGGCAAAATAAAAAAGATATTAATACGCCAGCTGGTGCGAAATAACGTGCTTCGCCTGGAAGAAAAACGCTTCCTGTTTATACCCTACCATAAGGTATACCTGATGGACCGAACCTTGGTTGAAAGCATCAGAAATGAGGTGAAAGAGACTCTGCTGGATAAGAATAATCCTACCGAAGAAGCTCTTACCCTTGCAATGATGGCTGCAAAGACTAATTTGCTAATGCCTATTATTCCCGATAAGACAGAACGTAAAATAGCTGCTTCCAATTTGAAGAAGATGCCAGAAACAGCTGTCTCCAAAGCAGTTCAGGAAACCATTCAAATGATGCATACTACAATTATAGCCGCATCCACCTAATAAAAACAAATGGTAGAAGGGTGCGAATCCTTCTGTAAGTAACAAAGAAAGAGTGCCTTTCAATGAAATGCTTTGATATCATCTTTAACTTTATTAATTTTCCTCCATAATAAACCGGATGAAAGGGAAGTTCTGAACATTGCTGAATAGAACAGGTTCGCGGTGAGCATGTTAATTTAAATATAAACCAATAGGCATCGATCATGGAAACTATTAACATCTTTTGGTTTCGGCGCGACTTGCGTACGGATGATAATCATGGATTGTTTGAAGCACTCAATGCCGGATTACCTGTGGTGCCTGTGTTTATTTTTGATCCTGCTATCCTTGCCCGCTTTCCCAATCCGCAGGATGCCCGCCTGACATTCATTCACCGCTCTCTGGCTGAACTGAATAATGCATTCGAAAGGCATAACAGCAGCCTGCAGGTATATGTTTCATCACCCGAAGTAGTCTTCAGGCAACTGGCCGCCAAATATCATATACAGAGTGTCTATGCCAATACCGACTATGAACCCATGTCCATTGAGCGTGACCAGAAGATTGAAAAAGTGCTGCAGTCGCTCGGGATTAGCTTTCTAACTTTTAAAGACCAGGTTGTCTTTCATCACAATGAAGTTGTTAAAAGCAACGGAGCGCCTTATACGATATTTACCCCTTACAGCAGAAAATGGAAGGAGAAGCTCTCCAGGGAGAATATTACCCTTTTTGAAAGTGAAAAGCTGTTGTTCAACCTCAAACACCTGGAATCAGGCTATTTCCCCGAATTATCAGAAATAGGATATCAACCACAATCAAAAGATTTTGCCAAAAAGGATTTTGACCGCCTGCTGATTGAAAATTATGCCCATACGCGTGATTTTCCAGCCATCAATGGTACGAGCAGGCTAAGCATCCATTTGCGCTTCGGAACAGTCTCTATTCGCAAATTAACCCTGTTTGCAAGACAGTACTCCGAGGTGTTTTTAAATGAGCTGATATGGCGCAATTTTTACATGGATATCCTGTGGCACTTTCCCAATGTAGTAACGAATTCATTCAAGCCGGCCTATGATTTTATTGCATGGCGTAACAACGAGGATGAGTTTAACCTGTGGTGCAAGGGTCAGACAGGCTACCCGCTGGTTGATGCCGGCATGCGCGAGATGAATGCTACGGGCTATATGCACAACAGGGTGCGAATGGTCGTTGCCAGCTTTCTGACCAAGCATCTGCTGATTGACTGGCGTTGGGGTGAAGCTTATTTTGCCAATCAATTACTCGATTATGAAATGGCATCCAATAACGGGGGCTGGCAGTGGGCCAGTGGCTCAGGATGTGATGCAGCACCTTATTTCAGGGTATTTAGTCCCGAGGTGCAGACCCGAAGATACGATCATTCATTAACCTACATCAAGAAATGGGTACCCGAACTTGGCAGCAAAGATTATCCTTCACCCATCGTCGATCATGCCTTTGCCCGTGATCGTGCCATAGAAACCTACCGTAAGGCGCTTAGCCGGCAGCCTGTATAAGCATCGTGCTTTTCTTGTGCATAGCAAAAAGGGTTTCGGGTTACTGACCCTGCGTACCCATGGGGTGTAGCCAGCAACCTGTATTCATTCTTAAATTCGGATGAATGGGAATTTTTGCAGAGGCAAAGGTTGTAGCATAAACAACGGATCAATTGAATAAGTGCAAAAGGCAGTGAATGACGAACCATGCACAAAAAACTTCCGGAATATATAAAAGCCAATCCCCAAGTCAGTTATTTTTTTTACCTTGAAGATTTTTGGGTATATATTTTAACTTTTAAAGGTGTAAATTGCTCTCATTCATTTTAACTTTTGTCCCGATGATGAATTACCAATCAATGACTATTCATCTGCCATTCCCTGAACTTTGCCATCATCTGTAACTCATTAGTAACCCATCTGTAACCTTTCTGTAACCTCAGATACAGAAAGGTTACTGTTGAGTTACCAATGGGTATCTAAAGCAGGCAAAGGATGGTAAATGGCAAATGAAAGAAGGAAAAAGTAAAAAGTAAAAAGGAAAAAGGCAGAAGCCGCCGACTCTAAAGGAGTCAAATGTTAATAGCCATAGGTGCAACCTGTGGAAAAAGGTGTAAGGCAAAAGGCAAAAGGCAAAAGTAAAAAGGTAGAACCCGCCGACTCTGAAGGAGTCGAATGTTAGTAGCCATAGGTGCAACCTATGGAAAAAGGCAAAAGTGACTCAGTCCTTCAATCAAGGAATTTGGCGTTCAGCCAATAGATCATAAAAAGAGCGACATCCTTTCGAATGCCGCCCCTTACCAATCCTCCAATTCTACTACGAGTGTTGAAATCGGGAAAATCTATTTTTTAATCCAACCTACTATTTTTTCATCATCGGGCTTTACCTTGCTTTCAAATACCTCAACGAGCTTTCCATCTTCATCAATCAGGTATTTCTGGAAATTCCACTTTACTTCCGAATCCATTACGCCATTTTCGTTCTTGGAAGTCAGCCAACGATATAAAGGATGCATATCATTTCCTTTGACAGATATTTTAGACATGATAGGGAATGAAACGCCATAGTTCTTTTTGCAGAATTCTTCTACTTCGGCATCAGAGCCGGGTTCCTGGTTGTTAAAGTTATTGGCAGGAAAGGCAATGACGGTGAATTTTTCATCGCCATAGTTTTTATAGATAGATTCAAGTTGTTCGTATTGTGGAGTATATCCACATTTAGATGCGGTATTAACCACCAAAACCTTTTTTCCTTTGAGGCTTGATAGATCGAATTCCTTGCCATCTATATCCGTTACTTTAAAATCATAAAACGATTTCTGGCCAAAAGCCACTGTCGTAATCACCAAAAGGCTAAGAATGATTGTTATTTTCCTCATTTGTTCAGTTATTGAATTGATTTAACATTGGAACAAAGGATCGTGAAAAAAGTTTTGTACAATAGAAAAATATTCACATTATGATGGAAATAAATTTTGCATTCAGTTCATGTTTATAAATTCATACATTGCCATAAGGCCAGAATTAGTATATTTGGACGATCATTGAAGAGGATTATATGGAGAATTTTATTGTTTCGGCACGGAAGTACAGACCTGATACGTTTCAGACAGTTGTAGGGCAGGGATCGATTACATCGACTTTAAAAAATGCGATCAAGAATAACCAGCTTGCCCATGCTTATTTGTTTTGCGGCCCTCGTGGAGTCGGCAAAACGACCTGTGCGCGTATTTTTGCCAAGACGATCAACTGCCAGAATCTTTCTTCGGATATAGAAGCCTGCAATGTATGCGAATCATGTATGGCGTTCAACGGAAGCCGTTCCTATAATATCCATGAGCTGGATGCCGCGTCGAACAACTCGGTGGACGATATACGAAATCTGACCGATCAGGTGAGGATTCCCCCTCAGATCGGGAAATACAGTATCTATATCATCGATGAGGTCCACATGCTGTCGCAGGCTGCATTCAATGCATTCCTGAAAACACTGGAAGAACCGCCCCGTCATGCCATCTTTATTCTGGCAACCACGGAAAAGCATAAAATCATTCCAACTATTTTATCACGTTGCCAGATATTTGATTTCAACAGAATCAAGATCCATGATATTGCCAGTCACCTGGCCAATGTAGCCACTAGCGAAAGTGTCAAGGTTGAGGATGAGGCCCTGAACGTTATTGCCCAAAAGGCTGATGGTGCCATGCGTGATGCACTTTCTATCTTTGACCAGATTGTGAGCTTCTCGGGGAAAAATATCTCTTACAAGGATGTAATTTCCAACCTGAATGTACTGGACTATGATTATTATTTCAAGCTGATTGATTTGTTTCTCAAAAATGATATCCCAAACAGCCTGTTGCTCTTTAATGAAATCCTGGATCATGGTTTCGACGGTCATCATTTTATTACCGGGCTTAGCTCTCATTTCAGGGATGTAATGATCTGTAAAGACCCTGTCACTATCCAGCTGCTGGAAGTAGGAGGCGAGATCAAGGAGAAATACAAAATACAGGCTGCCCATTGCGAAAGTGATTTTCTGATCAGTGCCCTTCAGATTGCCAATGAATGCGATCTTCAGTATAAAGCAAGTCAGAATAAAAGGCTGCTTATTGAACTGGCCACTATCAGGATAGCACAGCTTACATTAAAAAAAAAATAGCTGACCACACAGATGATACTGTTCTGCTGGCGTTTTTCAACCTCAGTGATGAGCCTGTGCCAATTTCTGTTGAAGCAAAACCTGCTCAAAACCAGCCTGCTCCTGTAGTTAAGACTGAAACAAGTGTAAGGCCTTCAGTAGTTAAAGGAATGCGTAAGCCAGGTTTTTCGGGTACTCCTTCCATTAAGGGTGCACTTTCAGGCAATACCTCAGAAAATAAGGATACAGAAGTTGTCCAAAGTACCGGTTTCAGTCAGTATGATGAATCCCTGACCGAACCCTTCACGCAGGAACAGCTGGCGGAAAGATGGAAGGAATTCGTGGAGCGCATGGCCGATCGTCCCAGTCTTTGTTCTGCTTTATCTAATGTACCTGAGATTATTGAAGGCAACAAATTGTTGCTGAAGGTTGGAAATTCCGTCCAGGAGGAAGATATCAGGCTAATAAAACCAGAATTGATTTCATGGCTTCGCATGGTTCTTAGAAATTCGAAAATAGAACTCGCCACGAAGCTTGAGAGGGTTGAATCGGAACGTATGATCTTCTCTGATTCTGAGAAACTGCAGATGATGATGCAGAAAAACCCTTTGCTAAATGAGCTTAAACAAAGATTTAACCTTGATTTTGGCGAGTGATTATGAGTGGTTTGGATAAACACTGAATGTTTTTTTTATTCATTACCACAATTAGGCCTTATTAGAGATTAAATTTTTGTATTTTTATGGAAAATTGAAAACTCACAGCTATGATAAAGAATGAAGTATTAAATGCATTAAATGAGCAGGTCAATGCTGAAAGCTATTCTGCATACATGTATTTGTCGATGGCAGCTTATTTTGAAGAAATTGGACTTTCTGGTTTTGCTAACTGGATGAAGGTACAGTATCAGGAAGAAGCGGCACATGCATTGAAATTTTTCAATTACATTACTGAACGCAATGGGAAAGTGGTGCTAAAAGCTATTGGCCAGGTTCCGGTTGATTTTGATGGAATAGTGGACGTGTATGAAAAAACATTGGCTCATGAAATTAACGTGACCAGTTTAATTAATAACCTGATGAATGTGGCTGTTGCTGCAAACGATCATGCTACCCAGAGTTTCTTGAAATGGTTTATTGATGAGCAGGTAGAGGAAGAAGCTAATGTAGAAAAAATCCTCGCTAACCTGAGACTTATCAACGGACAGGGAAACGGAATTTTCATGATGGATCGCGAAATGAGCCAGCGTGTATTTGTTGATCCCAATACGGCAGTGTAATATTTCTAAAAAGATATTTTATGAAAGGCTGCCAATTGGTAGCCTTTTTTGTTTTTAATAGAGTTCATGCAGCATATTATCGATTTCTACCGTATATAAGTAATAGGAACTAAATAATGTCGTAAAAAGAATTATTATCAGAAAGGGGCATGGAGCAAGGGGCGTGGAGCCTGGGGAAAGGGTAGTTTCCCTTGATTAATCGGGTTGGTAGCCAGCCGCAAAGAGTCAACAACAAGCTCATCTTCTGTAATCCATGCTCCCTGCCCCTTGCCCCAATCGGCAAGCAAACAGCATTTTTTTATACGACATTAAATTGTTCTAATTGCTTAAATGTTCATGCTACAGTGTTTATTTTAAAACTTAATACCAATCGTTATGAATAATCTTATCGTCAGTAGTTTAGATTATCTGAGAATCCAAAAACAGATCAATGAAGCTAAACAGAAGAAAACCATTGATCCCAGAGAAGTAGAAAAGTTGGTCCAGGAACTGAATTCTGCCACCATTTTGAATCCCCAGGAAATACCGGGAGATGTGGTAACCATGAATTCTATCGTAAAGATTTCATTTCTTGAAGGCGGTAAACAAGTGGAATTTAAAATTGTATACCCTGAAGATGCTAACTTCAAAGAGAAAAAGGTTTCTATTTTTTCTCCTATTGCCACAGCCCTTATTGGTTTCAGGGTAGGAGATACCATTGAATGGATGGTCCCCGGTGGTTTAACCAAGATCAGGATTGATGAAATAATTTATCAACCTGAAGCGGCTGGTGATTTTACAGTTTGAGAATTTTGAATCTTAATTCGCTAATAATTGAAGGATGGAAGGATGGATAGAGCCGAAATAGTAAATAGTAAATTGTCTAATAGTCAATAGAATATTATCTATTTTGTCGCTTTTCTCTATAGTTGAAATTTGAAAATACGATTACGATGACAGACATTGAAAAAGCCTTTGCGGGGTTTTACGAGGTATGCAAGACAAATATTCCTGAAAAGGATCATGGGAGGATTAAGGAAGCCTTTGACTTTGTCTATGGAGTTTTTGGGGATGATACGTGGGATTCAGGAGAGCTCATTGTTGTTCATTCCATTGAAGTAGCGCAGATTGTTGTCCAGGAAGTGGGTCTTGGTATCGATTCGGTAATGGCTGCTCTTTTGCATAACGTGTACTATAAAGAGGAAAATATCAAGGAAGTTGAAACCCGTTTTGGCAACCAGATCACATCCATCCTGGCTGGGATGGCCAAAATCAATGCCTTGGGTACGGATACCGTTGAATTGCATTCGGAGAATTACCGCAAATTGATGCTGGCCATGGCAGGCGATGTGAGGGTAATCCTTGTGAAGATAGCCGACAGGCTCCAGGTAATGCGTCATCTTGATAAGCAGGATGAGGCTGTCAGGGCCAAAATATCGAGTGAGACTTCTCACCTGTATGCTCCGCTGGCTCACAGGCTTGGCCTTTATTACATCAATTCAGAGCTACTGGATCTGTGCCTTAAGTACCAAAACCCGCAGGCCTATGAAGCGGTGGCTTTACGTCTGAAAGAAACAGATAGGGAACGTGCCAATTTCGTGGCTGAATTTGTTAAGCCAATCGAAAATAAACTCAATTCAAGAGGTTTGTCCTTTGAAATGAAAGCAAGGACCAAATCCATCAATTCGATATGGAGAAAGATGCAGGCTCAAAAAGTGGACTTCGATGAAGTGTACGATTTGTTTGCCATCCGTATCATACTGAATTCAGAACTAAAAGAAGAAAAGTCGGATTGCTGGCAGGTTTATTCCATGGTCACAGAAGAATACCAGTCTAACCCCAACAGGATGCGGGATTGGATTACCATACCCAAATCCAATGGTTATGAATCGCTTCATGCCACGGTATTGGGACCCAATGATAAATGGGTTGAAATACAGATCCGTACCCGACGAATGGATGAGATTGCTGAAAAAGGGCTGGCTGCCCATTGGAAGTATAAGGGCGGAGCAGGTACTTCGGAGATGGAAAAATGGTTGGCCAATGTGCGTGAGATTCTGGAAAATCCGGACTTGAATATGGTGGATTTCATCGACGATTTCAAAATGAATATTTATGCCGATGAGATTTTTGTTTTCACTCCCAAGGGCGATTTACGCAAACTGTCAGCAGGGGCTACCTTGCTTGATTTTGCCTATGAAATCCATTCAGGAGTAGGCGATCGCTGTGTGGGTGGTAAAGTAAATGGCCGGAATGTGACCTTGCGCCACAGGTTAAAAAACGGGGACCAAATATCAGTTGATACCTCCAATCATCAACGGCCGAAAATGGATTGGCTTGATTTTGTGGTTACCACGAAAGCTAAGAACAGAATTAAGGCCAGTTTAAATGAAGAGGTTAAGAAGGAGGCGGAGAATGGCAAGGAAATCCTTATGCGGAAAATTAAGAACTGGAAGATTGAATACAATGACGACAGCATCCGCAAACTGTTGAAAAACTATAAGCTTAAACTGGCGCAGGACTTGTATTACAACATCTCGATTGGCAAAATCGATACGCTTGAAATAAAGGAATTGCTGGTAGAGAAAAAGGAGGATACGGCCAGGCAGCTGATTGGAGAAATACTGACCAAAGACAAGGTTCAGGAATTGGAATTTTCAAGTGGAGATGATTATCTGATTATAGATAACAACCTTAAGAATGTTATCTATAAGCTCTCTCCCTGTTGTAATCCAATATTCGGGGATCCAATATTTGGTTTTGTGACTATTAATGAAGGCATCAAGATCCATAGATCAACCTGTCCCAATGCTCCGCAAATGTCAGAGCGTTATCCGTATCGTATCATCAAGGCTAAATGGCAGGACACGAAGAAGAAAACATCGTTCCAGGCAACTATCCGTATTGCAGGAACCGATGAGGCCGGTATTGTCGGGCAGATCTCCTATGTTCTTTCCAAAGATATTGGTGTTCAGATGCGTTCCATCAATATTGATACCAACAATGGCGAATTTGATGGTACCCTGCGTGTCTTTGTAAACGGTTTAGACCACCTTGATTTTTTAATGAATAAACTAAAAAGCATCAACGGCGTTATATCTGTATCGAGGGCTGATTAAATTAATCATATGAAGGAGCATTATTTAATAACTGAGGCTAAGTCGTTGTTTGAAAAGCATGATTTAGTAAGTTCTTTGGAAACCATAAGTGCCTATATTGTAAATGATAAGAGCAATGCGGAAGCTTTATTACTGAGGGCTCGTATTCATTATAAAATGCAGCATTGGGGAGACGCCATGAATGATTATTATGAGGTTTTAGAAATAGATCCTCAAAATATGGAGGCCAAAACTGGTGTTGAGATGGCCAGAAATATATTGGGCTATTTTACGCCTGATATGTTTAATCCTTAGGTTTATATAGAGGGAGATGCTGTTAAGGGCGATATTTATTTTGAGGATAGACTGAATTCGAGTGTTAATTAATTCTTAGGTTTTCGTTAGAATTGTTATTTTTGGCATGATGTTAGTTATTAAGACAGAATAAAATAATTTAGAAACACAAACCCTTAAAATTATAACTATATGAAACGATTTTTTTTAGCCCTTGTTTTATGTTTTGGAATTGTAGCCGCATTTGCTCAGGAAGAAAAGACTGCAATTGATCTTAAAAATGAGGGCAATGAAGCTCTGAGAGCCAAAGATTATCCTAAAGCACTTCAACTCTATGATCAGGCCCTAAGCAAATGGGGTGATGAACCAAAGGATACAGCGATGGTATATAACATGGCTGTATGTGCATACAATACCAAGGATTTCGATAAGGCTCATCCTTTGTTGGATGAAGCCATTGCAATGGACTACAAAAAAGAAACAGCCTTGCTTTACAAAGCTAACATTTATAAAATGCAGAAAAACGATGCAGAATACGAAAAAACCCTTGAAACTGCATTAGCTAATTCACCTGATGATACAAAGATTAAAGGAATGTTAGCAACCGTTTACCTAAAAGAAGCCAATGTATTCTATTCGGCAGGTGCCAAAATTTTGAAAGATGCAGCCGCTGACGTGAATGCAGCTAAATATAAAACAACTGACGAGCAATACAAAACAGCTGTTTCAAAAGCAAATGATGAGTTTAAAAAAGCATTGCCAAAAGTAGACAAAGCTTTAACAATTGATCCAGAAAATGCTACTGGTAAACAATTGAAAGCTGCCATTGAACAGAACCTGAAAGCTTAATTATTTCAAAGCTATATAAATGAGAGGTCGCTTGAAAAGGCGGCCTCTTTTGTTTGTATATCCTTAGGAGTTTTTATCCGGTTAATGCATATAAATAGATTTCTTCTGTTGTAAAATTCCATGTTCCGTTTTAAAGGTATTTATTATTTTTGGCGGCGATTTTATGACGATTGGATATAAGCCATCGTATTTTTAATAAAAAAAACTAATTTAATTAACTAAGTGTATATGAAAAGGATTTTTCAGGTTATTGTAATGTGTATGGGATTTACTACATTAAATGCTCAAGTGGCCGAAAAGACATTTGCTGAATTAAAGAATGAGGGTAATGCAGCTGTTGGTGCAAAAGATTACCAAAAAGCATTGGATCTTTATGAGCATGCATTGGTAAAATGGGGTGATAAACCAATTGCTGACACCTCCATGATTTATAATATGGGTTATTGTGCATATAGTGCAAAAAACTACGATAAGGCGTTGAAATACTTTGAACAGTCTTATTCAATGAACTATAAAAAGGTAAATTCATTGGTATACAAAGCCGATTCTTATAAAGCTATGAAGAATGATGCAGAGAATCTGAAGGCCCTTGAAACAGCCTTGTCTATTGCACCTGATGATGCTAAAGTAAAGACTAAAATGGCATCTTATTACGTGAAAGCCGCAACTTCAGTATATTCAAAAGGAAGTACTATTATCACCAAAGCCAATAGTGACATTGCTGCCGGTAAGCTCAAAACTTCCGATGCTGCATATATTGCATCTGAAAAGAAAGCAAAGGATGAATACAAAAAAGCCCTTCCTCTGATTGAGAAAGCTATGAGTTTTGATCCTGCAAATGCTACTGCCAAACAATTGAAAGATGCCTGTGATCAGGCGTTAAAACAATAATTGAATAGCCTGCACATGCAGAGAATATCTCTGTATTTAAAAAACGAGGTTCCTCAATAAGAGAGACCTCGTTTTTTTATTACCCAATGTTTCATCGAATGTAATTTAGTAAAGCCACGCAGTAGTAAATTAAACATGTATCGGGGATAAATAATCTAAGTTGGTTATTACTATATTTGAGCTAAATTCGAATAAGAAATTCCATGAACTGGATTGACTACCTATTGGCCGTTTTAATTAGTTTGCCTATTCTGGCAACCTTCGTACTGGGCGCTTTTCTGGCAAAGAGTGGTAAAAATGCCATGGGTAAGCCTACCATTCATCCCTTTTTCTTTTTCACCGGTAAGTTCTTGCTTTTTGGGGCATGGGCCTTATTTGCTTTTATGGCAATCTTTCCCCAGTACCGGGATGCTGTGCCATGGCTTATTCAGGATTATACGCCGGATGAGCAAAAGCTGTTGGCTGCCATTTTCCTTGTTCCTGCCAATCTAATCATCGTGCCAGCTTACCTATCCATGGGCCTGATCACCAATATTGGTTTGCCTACGGGGCATCATGAACTAAGGACCGACGGTATTTATAGTTACAGCCGCAATCCAATGTATGCTAGCTTTATTTTCCTTAATACGGCCACTTTTCTTTACCTGCCCAGCATCTTATTATTGGTGATAATGATATACGGAATGGTTGTCCATCATTTTATCATCCTTGGTGAAGAGAAATTCCTGGAAAATGAATTTGCAGACGAATACAGGAATTACAAGGCCTTAGTACCAAGGTATTTTTAATGGTGCAAATGAGATGGCTTTATTTTATTGCCTTTATTTGTAACCAATTTACAAAGTCGAACATTTTAAGCAGATGGTTTTCGTAGGGATCATGGTGTAATTCATGTAGTGTACTGATTTGTTTCTCAATGTATTTAGCCCTTTTCATGGGGTCGGATTGTCGTCCGAAAATTCTGATTACATTCAGAATAGTTTCCTCACACCTCCATAGCTTGTCCTTTTTTTTAATAGATCTTTCAAATGAACGGATTTCAGAATCCAAATAATCGAAATCTTTTTGTTCAAGGTGGATTAGCATGTTGATAAATCGTAGAGTCTTAACCTGGGGCACTTGTGTAAACGGTTTTCCAGCATTCAACAAGGGACGGATGATTTTAATGGCTTTTTTATATTCCTGGTTCCAGAAATAGACGGTTGCCAGTTGTAAGACTAGTTCAGCTCGGGAAACAAATGGCTGGCTGACACTTTTTTCGATAAGTTCTGTATCCTGATTCTCAAGATGCTGTAAGGCCTCCTTATATTTTTGCTGGTCGGTAAGAACAAGGCTCTCGAACAGGAATACCAGGTATTGGATGTCATTTCTTCCCAGATTTTGATCGGTTAGCAATAATTTCATTTTATCAATAAAAAAGGGCATTTCATTGTAATTGCCAAACCACCTCAGGTTATTGAGAATCCCTTTCAGATGACTTAGGTAATAATAGGGTGGCCGTCCCCAGAGTTTACG
>JACMKG010000153.1 GCA_014380255.1 Prolixibacteraceae bacterium
ACTGTCTGCAATCCCGGGAATATCATACAAATATTGATAATAAGGCTCAATTTTCAGGCGCGTATTTTCTGTTATTCTCCAGTCGTATCCCAACACCAGATGGTGGGCATGAGAAAATCCCAGGTCTTTGTTTGGATAACTTGCCTGCCCGTTGTCTGAATCGTTTATGAAGTAGATCTTCAGGTCTTCCAGCTGGCTATGCTTTCCATAACCAAAGCTAAGGGCATGGTTTCCTGCAAATTCCCAGTTAAAGCCAATGCGTGGATCAACGGACAGGCTCTCATTCAAGGCAAAGTATTCGGACTGGAATCCAAGGTTCAGCCAAAACTTATCCGAGAAATTATACTTGGATTGGGAATAGAATTGAAGATGATAACTCCTTCCATCTTCTTTTACGAAGGTACGATAGGTATCGGGCATCTCATCAATGGAGCCATTCAGGTTAAGATCATAAAGCAGGGTGTTGAAATTAATGCCTGTGCGGTTGGTATGCCTTGCACTGAATTTATGGTTGATAAAAGTGCTTAAGGTAATCTTAGCCGTTACATCATACAGGTCCATATCGTTTCTTAAAACAAGCGCATCATCGAGCTTCTGCTGTTTCAGATCCTTGAAATTGCCCGAGGTAACTACACTGGTATTGAGGTAAGATTTCTGCCCGAAGATGTATTTATGGTTGAAGCCCAGCGCTCCAAATCTCTCTTCCCAAGAATTGGATAAAAGGTCATCATCGTATTCCCACAGCGAGGAATCTCTTTCTTCCTTATCCTCCATTTGATCAATTCCACCGATTCCCCATATAGAAAACACTCCTGCTTTTTTGGTAGGGAAATTCATCTTGAAAGATAAATCCTGGTATCTGGGTATCTGATCGGTTGGCAAAGCTCCCAGGTTTGACAATAACCCAAAAGTTGAATACCGGTAGTTAAAAATAAAGGATGAGCGTTTCCCTTTTACAAAGGGACCTTCCATGGCCACATCAATTCCATGCATGCCCAGCTGGATGGCGTGTTCGCGTTTGTCGCTGTTGCCTGTGCGCATCCTGATATCAAACACCCCTGCCAGGGCATTACCATATTCGGCCGGGAAAGCCCCGGTATAGAAGTCTGAATTTGAAAGCACCTGGGCGCTGATGATATTTACAAAACCACCCCCTGCAACATTTCCCCCAGAGAAATGGTTGGGATTCGGTACATCTACCCCTTCAACGCGCCACTGTACCCCTTTGGGAGAGTTTCCCCGGATGATAATGGCATTGTCCTGCAATCCGCCTGTTGAAACGCCTGCAAAGGCGGCAGCCATACGGGCAGGGTCATCCATTCCCCCGGCATAGCGTCTGGTCTCTTCCACGGTAAAGGCCCTGGCACTGATACTTGCCATCGAATTGGTAGGTTTGTCTTTACGGGCAAAGGCTTTGACGGTTACCTCGTTTAGTTCACTTACCGATTCAGTCAACCCAATTTCCAGGTTTATTTCCTTTCCCGAGCCTACCATCAGTTCTGAAACAAGGGCGGGTGAATATCCCATATAACTAATTTGCAGCGTGTGCCTTCCAATGGGTACATTGTCGATGCGAAAATATCCTTCTGAATTGGTGATAGTGCCCATCAGGGGATTGGTTCCTTCAACAACAACCGAAGCCCCAGGTAAAGAGGTTTGAGATGCTTTGTCAATGACCCTTCCTTTGATGGTTTGATCGAGTGTCTGAGAATAACTAAACGTGGCTGTAAAAATGATCAGACATAGGAATACAATTCTTTTCATGGCTTATAATGTTAATTGCTTTGACAAAACTAATCCTTGTGCCGCAGCTGGACGAATGAACGTTGATGAGAGTGGTATTTTGGCAGATGAAAGGGAATAAAAGCTCTTTGAACGACCTGTAAGGGACTGCAAGAAGATCTCAGGTTTTGATGACTAAGATCTTTTTTATAAAAGGTGTAAGTTTTACCGATCATTTATCAACTAATAGTTTAAATAGATTAATTTCATGAGCGATCACAAACATCCATCCTATGGAGAATGAGTTTCTAAAATCAATCCACGACCATCAAAAAATCATATATAAGGTATGTAAAATGTATCGTGACAATAAGGAAGATCAGGAGGACTTATTCCAGGAAATTGTTTATCAACTCTGGAAGTCTTATCCATCCTTCAGAGGTGAATCGAAAATAAGTTCATGGATATACAGAATAACGCTCAATACTGCCATGGCTATTTACCGGAAAGGCAAACCAACGATCGACTTATATGAAGAATTTCCTGAACGGTTGCATCCTACCACAGAAATGAAGGTTTCAGAAAATGCTGAACGATTGTTCCATGCCTTGCGAAAGTTAAACGATGCCGAGAAAGCTTTGATATCGCTTTATCTGGAAGACTTTACTTACCAGGAAATAGCAGAAATCGTAGGGATAAGCGAAGGCAATGTAGGTGTGAAACTAAACAGGATAAAGACCAAATTAAAAACAATCTTAAAATGAAAACCATGGAACTTGAAGATTTAAAGTCAGATTGGCAACAGGCAGATGTAGCATTCAAAAGTGAAGCTGATCTATTGAAAATGACCAAGATAAAGAACCATCCATCAGTAAAGAAAATCAAAACAAAATTAATGGTTGAAATAATCTTCTCCGTATTGTTCCTTGCCGTATACTACGACTGGTTTGACGGGGATCAGAAACCTTTATATGCCAATGTTTTATTGGTAAGCAGTTTGCTCTTATACATTGCCAACGATGTAATTGGATATCTCTCAATCGTAAAGGGAATAAATGGATTGAATCTGAAAGCATCACTTGGGAAATATTTAGCAAGGATAAGGCGATTGTCTGTTTATTCCTTGATCTGTACTCTGCTGTATAATCTTTCCTTCCTTCTATTTTTTTCGTCTGTAATTCATTTTACCAAAGAGAAAAGTTTCCTACTCTTATTTCTTGTCATTATATTGTTTCAAACGTTGTTCTGGTCACAAAGGATTTGGAATAAATGGATAAATAGCTTGGAACAACAAGTGAAGGATTTTGACCTTGATGAAGTTTGATGGAGCAAATCAGTGATCTGGACCTTTTGCCTTAGCTCTCATGAAAATCCATGCGTTCGAATTCCAGTACTTCCAGATCGCGTATGTTCTTGCCTTCGATAACAAACCTCACGGCCGTGCATACTTTATGAATGCCCCTGTTGCCGCTTGCTCCCGGGTTAATATGCAGCAAATGGTGCTTAGGGTCATACATGACCTTTAAAATGTGTGAATGACCGGAAATAAACAGTTTAGGCGGATTTACATTGAAAATCTGGCGGATGCGTTGCTCGTATTTACCAGGGTATCCCCCGATGTGGGTCATCAGCACGTCCACTTCTTCACAAAAGAAACGCTGGTCAGCCGGAAACATTCGCCTAATCACATGATCGTCAATGTTCCCATATACTGCCCGTAAAGGTTTGTAGGCCGAAAGCTGATCGGCAACAGCTGCAATGCCAATATCACCGGCATGCCAAATCTCATCAACAGATTCAAAAAACCTGAATACTCGTGGACTCACCGAAGAGTGAGTATCCGATAATAAGCCAATGCGTTTCATAATGCAATTTTACAATTTATTTGGGCAAATATTCTCAATTGAATTGTTTAACTTTATATAAATCATATTTCTTGGCAGGGCTGTTTGATTTTTAATAGAGATACATGCATTTATAGTCAGTTTTTGCTATTTCTAAATTTGATATAAAACAGACATTTATGAAACGTGTAATTATTGTTCGACATGCTAAATCAGTGCAATACGGTTATGACAATGATTTTCATCGTGACCTGACTGACCGGGGTGTTAATGATGCGGATAAGATCAGTAACATGCTGAAGGATGCCGGGGTTATCCCTGATTTGATCATTTCAAGTCCGGCTAAAAGAACAATGCATACAGCCCAGCTATTTTGTAAAAATCTGGGATATGATATAAATGCTATTCAGGAGGAACCAAGTTTCTATGATAGCGCCACAACGCATGATTTTATTGAAGTATTGCAAAAACTACCTGACGAGGTTCAGACAGTCTGCATCGTTGGGCACAATCCTGCTGTGTACTACTGGGTTTCCAATTTGGTGAAATACTTCAACGGCGATATGCCTACCTGCTCAACGGTGGCCATTGACTTTCAAGTGGATAAATGGGCTAAAGTAGCCGCCCGCGCAGGCAAGCTGGCCTTCCAGTACGTCCCAAAGGAACTGTAAGATTTAACTAAGAATAGGAACGCGGATCAAACAGATGGAGCGGATATGAATGGATTAAAAGGATACCGTTTATTAAAAATTTAAAAAGAGAATGATAAGAAATGAGCCATCCGTATAAATCGCATAGGCGTTAATTTTGTTTGCATGCACCCAGATAAACTGGCAATTACCAATATCAGAAATCAGAAGTAGTTAGCCCCTGTGTTTCCCCTTTAGGGGATCAATATCATTAGAAAACCATGGAATTGAGAACCCTTTCCCCTTTAGGGGATTAACAAAACAAACAGAGTGTTAATGTCCTAACGGACAATGGTTTCATTCTCATTCTATTTTCTATTGATATTGATTCCCTGACGGGAAAATGCTCTTAATAGAGTTTTTTAGCAGACTCAGGTGAACTCCTTTGACTTCATAAAAAATCAAACAAGGTGAACGACTATGCGAATAACTAGAGGTGTATTTCAAAAATATATACAGATAAAAATCATCATTAACTGCGATAATCCAGCCAGAATTTCAACTTAAAACAGTACTTTCGGTATTGAAAAATTATTTCTGAAGAACATGCACATATTCTATACTCCCGACCTGTCAGGGAATTCGTACACGCTGGATGAAACGGAATCCAAACATTGTGTACGTGTTTTGAGGTTGGAACAAGGGGACGAAATCATACTGGTTGACGGTAAAGGAGGTTTTTTTACGGCTGAAATCGTGGATGCCAATCCCAAACGATGCGCGGTAAAAATAATCAAGTCAGAGGTGAATACCGGGCAGCGTAATTACTCGGCACACATTGCCATAGCTCCTACCAAAAACATAGAGCGCATCGAATGGTTCCTTGAAAAGGCTACTGAAATTGGCATTGACCGGGTTACCCCATTGCTATGCCGGTTTTCGGAGCGTAAGGAAATCAAAAATGAGAGGCTGGAGAAAGTAATGATTTCGGCCATGAAGCAATCGCTCAAAGCTACTTTACCGCTACTGGACCCGTTAACAAAATTCAATGATTTCATTGCTCAGCCTTTCAATGGACAGAAATTTATTGCCCATTGCGATGAACAGCACCGGGATCTGTTGAAAAAGATGATCGCTCCCCATCAGAATTACCTGATTTTGATTGGCCCTGAAGGTGATTTTTCTGCGGAAGAAATTGAGCAGGCCCTGAAAGCAGGCTTTCATCCGGTCAGCCTGGGCGATAGCCGGCTGCGCACCGAAACAGCAGGAGTGGTAGCCTGCCATACCTTCAATCTTTTGAACGATTAGCAGGCAATGGAATAGTTAGGGAGCAGCCTTAAAATCAGGAATGCTTTTGTTGTAACTCACTTATAGCAAGGTATTCGATTCGATTTTTTAGAAAATATACGTAATACCTCTTGCTGTTTAATTAGGGTCTGCTGAAAAACTCGTCCAAAGGATTTGCCCGTAGGGCATCAATGTCAATAGAAAAAACAAAGCGATACGCCCCTTTGCCCGCAGGGCATTAATAATCTGCTTGTTATATTGATTCCCTACGGGGAAGCCATCCATTGTAGCATGTTTTTCTATTGATATTGATCCCCTGGCGGGGAAGGAGAGCGCTTACCTGGATTGATTCCCGTGTCTTTGTGGGCATGCTTATTCGCTACCTTTCTCAATTTTCCTTGCACTTTTTACAACGAATATCGCTGTAAGTATCAGATTACCAAACAGACTATGGTTTTTCAGCAGACCCTAGATAGAAAAAAAAATTTTCTATACATTCAGCTTCTCCCCTTCTGATTTGGCAATGATTACTGCAGCGCAGGTATCACCCCAGACATTGATTGTAGTTCGCGACATATCCAGAATTCTGTCAACTGCCAGTATTAATCCAATGCCTTCCAGCGGGAGGTTTACAGCCGTCAATACGATGGTCATCATCACCAGGCCTGCCATGGGGATTCCAGCAGAGCCGATAGCGGCCAGAAGGGCAGTCAATACGACTATACCTTGTTGCCCCATGGTCAATTCAATCCCGTATGCCTGAGCAATAAACATCACGGCCACACATTCATAAAGAGCTGTTCCATTCATATTGATGGTAGCTCCCAGTGGTAAGGTAAAACTTGTAATTTTATTGGATACCCCATCCTTATGCTCCACCGCTTCCATCGTTAAAGGAAGAGCTGCA
>JACMKG010000154.1 GCA_014380255.1 Prolixibacteraceae bacterium
TGGAGATCCGGTCGCTAGGCTTCCCGTGGGAAACACTCGATCCTTTTATTTTCTGTGTGCATCACCGCGATGAATATCCCAAAGGGAACGAAGAGATGGGACCTGCTGTTTCATTGGAAGGAAGAAACATCGGTCAGGATTTTACGGTGAAAGATGGCTGGCGTATGTATCACGGACAAGAGATTCCAGGTTTCCCTTACCATCCTCACCGTGGATTTGAAACCGTCACCATTGCAAAAGAAGGCTTCATCGACCATACCGATTCAATGGGCGCTTCGGGTCGCTTTGGCAAAGGCGATGTGCAATGGATGACCGCCGGCAAAGGGGTCCTGCATTCCGAGATGTTTCCATTGGTGAACCAGGACAAGGGCAATCCTACGGAACTTTTCCAGATTTGGCTCAACTTGCCCAAAGCCAGTAAGTTTGTGACCCCTCATTTCAAAATGCTTTGGGAAGACATGATACCTGTATTAAAAGAAACGGATGGCAATGGGAAATCGATTGAGGTAAATGTAGTTGCAGGCAAGCTGAAAGGCCTGCAGGCGCCCCCTCCCACCCCTGATTCATGGGCTGCTAACCCTGATAATGAAGTATCTATTCTTACCATCAAATTAGAAGCCGGTGCCAGTTGGCTGTTGCCAAAAGCCAGCACAGAGGCTCATAGGATGCTTTATTTTTACAAAGGAAATGGCTTAAGGGTGGAAGGTGAAACCATTCCTGCCTATCATTCCATTCGTGTAAAAGCGGATACGGACATTACCCTTCAGGCTGGAAAGGAAGATTGTTACCTGCTGATGCTTCAGGGTAAACCTATCAAAGAAAGAATGGTGCAGCACGGCCCTTTTGTGATGAATTCAGAAGCCGAAATCCGCGAGGCCTTCATGGAATACCAGCGCACCCAGTTTGGCGGATGGCCCTGGCCTAAACAAGAGCAGGCCCATGAGCGGAATAGAGGAAGGTTCGCAAAGTATGCTGATGGAACAGTGGAGGAGAAGTAAGATTACACGGATTTATTCGGATTACGCGGATTGCTGGTACTTACGGGATAATTGGTCTCTTGAAAGTCTTTAAGGTCCTTAATTATAGATATCTTGTTAGATGTAGTGCACTGGAAAAAGATGTATAAAGAGATAAATCCTTATTTAAGGAATATCCTTATTTAAGAAAATTGAGAAAAACTTAAATAACAAACTTCCTTATTAAAGAAAATTGGCAAAATCTTAAATAAGGATCATGCTTATTAAAGAAAATTGCGAAAAACTTAAATAAGGATTTTTACATTTGACTACCAATACTATGAAGACAAATCAGGAAAATAAAAATCTGACATCGTGGGATGATCATTTAGACAGGAAATATGGGAAACCGGGTACATCCTCAAGGGAAAAATATGAAGAGGAGTTTGAAGCTTTTAAGATTGGTGTCCTGATTCAGGAAGCACGAAAAAGACAAAATATGACACAAGAACAACTGGCTGAACGTGTTGGAACCACTAAAAACTACATATCAAGGATTGAGAATAATGCAAGTGATATTCGCTTGTCAACCTTAATGAGAATTATAAGAGACGGATTGGGCGGACATCTTAAGCTATCTATGGAATTATAAATATCTTTGCATTCAAACTATTTGTAATACTATGCCCTTTTCGTCTTTTGGCTTAACGCCCTCGTTGTTAAAAGTTCTGGCTGACCAGAATTATACTGTACCAACCCCTATTCAAAAAGAGGTAATCCCTGCCATATTAAATGGAAAGGATGTTTTGGGCATTGCCCCGACAGGTTCAGGAAAGACGGCCGGGTATGTATTGCCCCTTTTAACTCGCCTGCAAGGCACATTAGCTGCACGCAACAGGCATGCACACACGCTGGTGCTGGTTCCAACGCGTGAACTGGCCGTGCAGGTAAGGGATGTGTTTATAACCTTTGGCTGGGACTTGCCCGAGCGTGTAAAGACAGTGGCAGTCTTTGGAGGGGTATCCATCAACCCACAGATGATCGGTCTGCAGGGCATACAGGTGCTCGTTGCCACTCCCGGCAGGCTGTTGGAACTGGTTGAATCGAACGCTGTCCACCTATCCGAAATACAAACCCTGGTGCTGGATGAGGCTGACAAGATGCTCAACCTTGGCTTTCGGGAAGAGATGAACCGCATTTTGGCTATGTTGCCTCAAAAGAGGCAGAATCTGCTGTTTTCAGCCACTCTGAGTGATGATGTGTCTACTATTTCACAACTGCTGCTGCATGAGCCTGTGGTGATTAAAACCGAGCCTACAGAAGAGAATATCGATCTGATAGAACAGGTGGGTTATTTTGTTTCCGAAGAAAGGAAAGGACCTCTGCTACGTTACATCATCAAAAAGAATAATCTGCAACAAGTGCTTGTTTTTACTTCTTCGGTGTATCAAGCCGACAACGTGGCTGACAAGCTTCGCAAGAATGGGATTGATGCATCTGCCATTCACAGTAAAAAGAGCCAGGGAGCACGGACAGATGCCCTAAGAAGGTTCAAAACAGGTCAGCTTCGCGTACTGGTAACCACCGACCTTTTGGCCAGAGGCATCGATATTGAGTTTCTGCCCCATGTGATTAATTACGAACTTCCCCGCTCACCCAAAGATTATATCCACCGCATAGGCCGTACCGGGAGAGCTGACAATCCCGGGGAAGCCATTTCATTTGTAACTCCTGAAGATCAGCATCACTTCCGTGTAATTCAGAAGAAGATGGGCAAATGGGTGACGATGATCGATGGCGAGAAGTTGGACTTGAAGGGGGTGTAAGGGTTGGAAGGGTTGGAAAAGGATTGGAAGGGTTGGAAAAGGTTTGAATAGGTTTGAAGGGTTTAATGGTTGGATGATCAAAGCATGATCATTAATCAATGGATGGATGCGATAGCATGCAGTAGCCCGTAAGGCCACGATACATCGTGGCCACTGCATATGAAAAAAGAAAAAAAAATAAGAA
>JACMKG010000155.1 GCA_014380255.1 Prolixibacteraceae bacterium
CGGTTCTTTCGACAGGACCTCCAAGGAAAGTGTGACTCACTGGTTTACTGGTCAAAAGATTCAACCATTCAGTTATTTACCGAGCCGGTCATATGGTCCGGAAACCACCAGATAACGGCTGATTATATTGAAATGATCAACCGTTCCACAGATCCGGATGAAGTACGAATGAAAGAAAACGCTTTTATCATTTCAATGGAAGCCGACAGCCTACGTTTCAACCAGATCAAGGGTCGTAATATGATTGGTTTTGTACGTAAAAATGAGCTCTATAAAGTGGATGTGAATGGCAATGGCCAGTCTAATTACTATGTGCCCGACAAGAAAGGCATTATAGGCCTAAATAAGGCTGAAAGCAGCAACATTACCATTTACCTGAATAAAGGGAAGGTTGCAAAGATTGTGCTTATTAAATCGCCCGATGGAGAGCTAAAACCGATGGCTGAACTTGAAGGTGGGGATAAACTCCTGCCTGGCTTTAACTGGCAACAGGAAATAAGACCCAAATCAAAAGAAGATATCTTTCGCAAAAAACAAGTTGTAACTCCTGTGGAGAAAAAGCCGGAAAACGAAATTATTAAAGCGGAGAAATAGGCACCACGAATTCCCTAAAGAATTGAAGGACTGATGGACTGATGGGCTGAAGGATTGCTGCTCCTTTTTACTTTTGCGTTTTGCGTTTTGCCTTCTCCCTTGTGCACTTTCTGTGGCCACGATGTATCGTAGCCTTACGGGCTCCTGCATGTTATCGCATCAGTCCCTTTGGTTTATGATCTTGCTTTGATCAGCGCCCCCCTCGTGCCCTCAACTCTTCCATTTCCTGATTTCTGATTTCTTCCTTTAGTGAGACTGAAGGATTGAAGGGTTGATGGACTGTTTATCCGCTTCGGTGGAAAGGGTTGATGCTCCTTTTTACTTTTGCCTTTTGCCTTTTTTTACCTTTTGCCTTGTCCCTGATTCAGGGAATAATAATCTTTGGAAGTATACTAAATCCATTCATTTGAAGTTCTATATTTGATTGAATTTTAGTAATTCAAAAAAAGCTCTCGGTACAATCGAAATAATTAATCAATTTCCGATAAAGCCTTTCAAGGGCAGGTTTTCCTGCCCTTGTTTTATTTTTAATAGAAGGATTGATTTTAAGACATAGAACACTAAGAAGAAAGAAGAAAGTCAAGAGATTTTAGACTGAAGTAAAAAGGAAGACAGGAGTTTCAATCCATCAGTCCATCTTTCCTTCACTCCAACAGTTCCACCAAAGGAAAAAAAAATCAAGGAACAAGAAATAAGGAATAAGGAAGTAAAAAAGGCAAAAGGAGAATCAATCCTATGCAGAAATTGCAATATTGGTATATACGGCTGCGCATTCAATGGATGGGCGTGCAAAGATATATCTATTGCCTAAAATTAATCTTTTTCAGGTAAAAAATACGTCCAACGGGTAAATCCATCCGGTTCATTTCACAGTGCATAGGGAAGCTATAATTATCCCTAAAAATTATTTTATCTCAAAATCCATGGTCTACCAAATAATTCATGTAAATTTATGTCATAAATAATTGCTTAAAAACATCGTAGTACTATGAACATTTCTGAACAGCCGTTATATTTTCGTGTAACGATCCAGCTATTACTGATTGGCTTGATTATCGCATTTATGGTTCTGGCTAAAAACATATTAATACCCTTTACCATAGCCATCGTTTTCACCTTTTTACTACTGCCCATATCCGATAAGCTGCACCAGTGGAAGGTTCCAAGGGCGTTATCGATCATAATAAGTATTGTTATTGCTTTAGCAGTACTTACAGGCCTTATATACTTTTTTTACTCTCAGGTGTTAAGTTTTGCAAACGACTGGCCCGAGCTTGAAATGGCCTTTTTGGAAAAGTGGACAAATATTCAGCAATTTATAAGCGAGACCTTCCATGTGAGCCGTCATGAGCAGCAGGTGTGGTTAAAAAGCAAGATTGAAGAGAGCGCCAATACGGGAGGAGTGCTTGTTTTGGGTTTTTTCTCGGCAACAACCTCTTTCCTGGCCAGCTTTGCCTTGATACCCATATACATATTCTTTCTAAGCTGGTACAAGGAGAAATTCAAGGAATTTATACGCCTTATTACTCCGGAAGATAAGCATGAACAATCATTGGAAGTGGCCAAAAAGGTCTCCTTGGTTTCTCAAAAATACCTGGTTGGCATTTTCCTGGATGTAGTCATCCTTTCCGTGTTGAACTCCACCGGGTTCATGATCCTTGGCCTGCAGCATGCTATCTTGTTTGGGGTACTGGCCTCCATCCTTAATATCATCCCTTATATCGGGGTTTTAATTGGTAGTATATTACCTATTATAATGGCATTGCTCACCAAAGATTCCATGAGTTACGCTCTTGGGGTGCTTAGTATTTGTCTGTTTGTTCAATTCCTCGACAATAACTTTATTACCCCTTATGTGGTGGGCAGCAGTGTGAGCATTAACCCACTGACTGCAACGCTCGTACTTGTTGGAAGCGCCCTTATATGGGGCATCCCGGGCATGGTGCTTTGCATGCCGCTTACCGGAATGGCCAAAGTTCTTTTTGATAACATCGAGACCATGAAGCCCTATGGTTATTTATTGGGTGAAGAAGTCAATTACCGGGAGCAGGAACACATTCAGGATAAGATAGTAAAACGAATGAAGCGTCATAGAAAATAAGCTCTCAGAAGGACAAAGTAAATACAGAACAATGGAACATTGGTATGAATGGTTGGATAACCCCTCTGTCGGCTGATAAAACCATGGAGAGAAAAAGTTATTCAATGGTTTTGGAATCCATCGCCTATTTCTTGGTTATTTTGCAATATTTTGTTATATTGCAATACTTCAAAGGACATAAAAAGCTGTCCTTCGTTGCAACAAAAGTCATAAACAATTAAAAAATTAGAATTATGAGTGCAGGAAAAATGTTATTGGGGATCATGGCAGGCGCCGCCGCCGGAGCAGCCCTTGGAATTCTGTTTGCACCTGATAAGGGAACAGAAACACGCAGAAAAATTGCCGAAAAGAGTGATGATTATGCCAATGAGATGAAGAACAAATTCAATGGCATGATGGACACCTTGTCAAAGAAGATGGAAGATGTTCAGAACAAGGCAAACGATATGGCCAACAAAGCTAAGTCGAATGTTGAAGATATGAAAACATCACACAATTAATCTGATCTATTCCACATACGAGAAGGTAATCATGGAGTATCAGGAGAATTTAATTGAATCCCTTATTGAAAAAGGAGAGCAATACGGTAAAACAACACTGGAACTGATTAAATTAAAGACAGTCGACAAATCAGCCGATGTAGTTTCTACTATGGTATCATGGGTGATAGTTATTGTTTTAACCGTATTGTTCTTTCTTATCTTCAACATCGGATTAGCCTTGTGGATAGGAGAACTACTGGGCAAATCGTATTATGGATTTTTTGCTGTTGCCGGATTCTATGCACTTTTAGCGCTGATCTTTGGTATATACAGGGAGCAATTCATCAAAAAGCCAGTCAATAATTCTATTGTCACACAAGTACTGAAATAATTATCATGAGTAAACAAAGTGCAGTTGATTCACTCAAGGAATCAATCAGGTTGCTTGAATTAAGGCAAGCCGAAGATGGCAGATTACTGAAAGAACAATTTCGAATCACCTATGAAAGTTTAAAACCTGTTAACCTCATTAAGAGTTCCATCCTTGAACTGACCAGTTCAACGGAAGTAAAGAATAACCTGTTTGAATCTCTTCTGGCAGTCATTTCAGGATATCTTTCCAAGAATATCATAACTTCCAAGAGCAATATCTTTATGAAGATCTTCAGGATATTCGCTCATTTTGGAATAAGTAATTTAATCATAAGCAATGCTGAATCTATCCGCATTTACTTATCCAACCTGTTATCAAGCTTTCTTGCTCCAAAAGAAGAAGTTCCTGAAACAGAAGTTTAAACAGGAAATCAGAATACAGTCATTGGTGAGAATGGGATTTATCTGAAATAGCTGTTCTCACCCGCTCTTTTCTAAAAGCCATTCATCGCCTAATTCTACGATTCATCAGGCCATATCTACAGTCCGGTTATTTCTATTTTTTCCCTACTCCACCCTACCGTTACTTTGGAGAAAAAAACAAATAGCCGTGAAAACCTTGGTCCTTTTATTACTTTCAATTTTATCCTTTCTCACTCCTGTCTCAGCGCAGGTCATTCTATCGGGTCGGGTGACTGACAGGAATCAGTTACCACTTCCGGGAGCAAATGTTTTTATTCTGAATTCTTACGATGGAACAACAGCCGATAGCCTTGGCCGTTTCTCATTTAAAACCTATCAGAAGGGCGTTCAGCAGTTATCAGTTTCTTTCATTGGCTATAAGTCCTATCTTCATAAACTGAACCTTGACAGCATAACCTCTACCCCTTTAAGCATTGAATTACAGGAATCGGAAGATCAGCTCAGCGAAGTGACAATCAACGCAGGGGCCTTTGAGGCAAGCGATCAAAAGAAAGCAGTTATCATGCGCGTGTTCGATATTGCCACTACGCCCAGCGCCCAGGGGGATATATTCGGAGCACTCGGCACGTTGCCCGGCGTTCAAAAGGTAGGTGAAGATGGAAGGGTTTTTGTAAGAGGTGGTGAAGGTTATGAAACCAAAACGTTCATCGACGGCATGCTTGTTTCATCGCCCTATATGTCTAAAATGCCCGATATACCCACCCGAGGAAGGTTCTCTCCCCTTCTTTTCAGTGGCACCCTTTTCAGCACCGGCGCTTACTCGGCAGAATACGGGCAGGCCCTTTCTTCCATTGTGGATATGACAACAAATTCACCCGAAACCGAAAACCGGTCAAGCATCTCCTTAATGACTGTCGGGGTGATGGGATCAACTACCCATTGCCAAGATAAATCTTCGGTAACACTCAGCGCGGACTATGTCACTTCAAAGCTTTCCAATAAAATCAACAGGCAAAAGGTGGAATGGATTAAAAGCCCTGAAGCCGTAGATGCCTCTCTGATGGTTCGCCAAAAAACTGGCAGCACAGGCCTTTTAAAGGTGTTTGCGACCTTCAATGCCGGCAACAGTGCATTGATATATCCCAACACGCAAAAGGGCATTTATCAAGCTATATCGATCAACAGTGATAACGTATATCTCAACAATACGTTCAAGGGCATAATTGGCAAAAAGTGGATGATCAAATCAGGCCTTGCAATGAATTACGACCATCAGCATGTGGCAATGGACGCAGATCAGGTGACTACCGATGAAAAGATGCTTCATGCCAAATTGGGCTTCACTTATTTTCTCCACGAAAAGGCAGAACTGAGGTTCGGCGGCGACTGGATACACTTTTCCTATGATCAAACAATCAGCATGGAAGGTCGTTACAGCCTGCCTTTTACCAACAACGAGCTATCGGGCTTTGGAGAGATGGAATTCAAGCTATCCCGGAAATTTGCTACCCGATTGGGTGGAAGGGTAGAGAATAGCTCGCTTCTTCAAAGGAGTACTCTTGTTCCAAGACTATCAATGGCTTACAAAACGGGTAGATACAGCCAGGTCTCATTGGCCGGAGGTGAATTCTACCAGAACCCCGGTAATGATTACCTGAAGTTTGCCCCTCAGCTAAGACCGGAGAAATCCCGGCATGCTGTTATGACCTGGCAGTACCAGACCGAGCTCAAGACCTTTAGGATAGAAGGCTACCTGAAGAAGTATGATGACCTGGTGAAATTCACCCACCCCACGACTACCGATCCTCTTGACTATTCCAATACCGGGTACGGTCATGCTGAAGGGATCGATTTCTTCTGGCGCGATAAAGAAACCCTTCACCTGAGCGACTACTGGATCTCCTATTCATGGATCAATGCCCGCCGTAATTACAAGAATTTTCAAACTTCCGCAGTCCCTAACTTCATTTCAGAACACAACCTGTCGGTGGTCTACAAACGATTCTTTGAATCCATCAGGACCTATGCATCAGTAACTTATTCCTTTGCTAGCAGCCGTCCGTATCATGATCCCAACCTGGCAGGGTTCATGAATGCCAGGACAAGCTCCTACAACGATATTAGTTTAAGCCTTACCTACTTAATGCGATTGTTTGGCAAGGAATCGGTGCTTCACCTGATGGTAAACAATGTGGCTGGCTTCAACAATATCTACGGTTATAACTTTTCAAATACACCCAATGCGAAAGGTAAATATGAATCAACCCCTATCCAGTCTCCTTTTGAAAGACAGATCATCCTGTTGGTATCCATTATGCTATAAGAATATAATTTATGGAATATCAAACTATAAAGATAAACATCTGAAATATAATTAGAACATTTATCACCCTTAAAATCATTTCCCATGAAAAAGCTTAGCTTAATCCTTATCCTGGTTTCCTTATTCCATGCCGGCTTTGCCAATGAAGCCTATCATGAAACTATGAGCCAGTCGATTGACAAGTTATTTAAGGTAACCACCGTTGCAGAATATATTGAAACGGCCAATCAGTTTGAACGCATTGCCAGGATCGAAAAAGAAGAATGGCTTCCTCTGTATTATGCCTCCTATGCCTATATCATGATTAGTTACGAGGAGCCTGATAATACTAAAAAGGATGCCTACCTTGATCAGGCTCAGAAATACCTCGATCAGGCGATGGCTATAGAGCCCAGCGAATCGGAACTTCATATGCTGCAAGGCTTTTTATACCCTTCACGCATAACCATAGATCCGATGACCCGGGGCATGGAATACATGGCCAGGATGAATGCCTCACTCGATAAGGCCCTGCAATTGAATCCGGATAACCCAAGGGTGTATTTTTTGCGCGGCACCATGACCTATCATATGCCCGAGGCTTATGGCGGCGGAGCTGCAAATGCCCTTCCACTGTTAAAAACGGCACGGGAGAAATTCAGTGTCTTTAAGCCTCAGACAGACCTTTCTCCCAACTGGGGCAAAGAAGGCAATGAGGCGGACTTAAAGAAAGCGCTGGAAGAGGTGAAAGAGTAAATAACGCCAGAAGCTAGCTGCTGGCCTCTAGCTACTGGCAAAACAATGCAACGATCATCATACATGGTTTTTGATAAAAGCATTTCTTGCCAGCAGCCAGCAGCTAAAGGCCAGAAGCCTTTTCTGCCATTTACTCTTCTATTCATGATTGTTAATCTAATTTATTCTGTACTTTCGAGAAAACTTATGCGACAATGAATCAACTACTCATACATCCTAAAAAACTGTACTGGCAGATTCCCCTGTGGATACTCATTTTGCTTCTGATAGGAAACCTGATCATGCTGTTTTTACTCAAGGGGCAGCAGTTCACCGGACAGATATTCCTCTATGGATCCCTTAATTCCATACTGGTAGGAGGTTCTTTTTTGTTGGGGATATCAGTCATAACTACCATCCTGGATCGCAAACTGCCATGGCTGCAGGTTCCACTTAAAAGACTGATTGTTCAATTCCTGGCTACCATTGTTTTTTGCCTGGTGATCATCGCAATTACCATTGCATTGACAGGGCTCTTTATGCATCAGCAACTGACTTCCTCCTTTTTCCTTGAGAATGGATTGTTTATGATAAAAATTGCTTTTTCCTTTATCTTTTTAGGTTCATTGATATCAAATGCCATCCTGTTTTTCAAGAATTGGAAGGAAGCTGCTGTTCAACAGGAAAAGCTTAAACGGGAGCAACTGGCTCTTCAATATGAAACCCTCAAAAGCCAGGTAAATCCTCATTTTCTGTTTAACAACCTGAATACCTTGACTTCACTCATAGCCTCCTCTCCTGATAAAGCCATTGACTTTGTAAAGAGGCTTTCTGACGTATACCGTTATGTGCTCGACCAGAAAGACTGTGAACTGGTCAACCTGGATACAGAGCTTAAATTTGTGGAATCGTATGTCTTCCTTCAGCAGATAAGGTTCGGGTCTAACCTGAATGTGCAGGTTGACATTCCTCAAAAGAACTTCAAGGTTATCCCCCTGTCTATACAGATGCTGGTGGAGAATGCCATCAGGCACAATGAAATATCAGACCGCCATCCTCTAGAAATCCGTATCTATTTGAAAGATGACCAATACCTTACCATCGAGAATAAGCTTCAGAAGAAAAGCGGATCGGAAGGAAGCGGCAGCGGGATTCAGAACATCAAGAGCCGATACCAGTTCTTTACCGACAAGGACTTGATTATCGGTATCAGTAAAGACTATTTCCGGATAAGCATCCCTCTTATAAACGACTGAAAGTATGTATAAAGTCCTTATCATAGAAGATGAAAAGCCTGCGGCCGAATGGCTCAGCCAACTGATCCTGAAGTATGACCCGCGTATCACCATCCTGGCTGTGATTGATTCGGTAAGGGGAGCCAAGGAATGGTTTGAACAACATACCGCTCCCGACCTGGCTTTTATGGATATTCAGCTGGCCGA
>JACMKG010000156.1 GCA_014380255.1 Prolixibacteraceae bacterium
GATTGTCAAACGGTGCTGTCAATGTCGTTGTAAGAGATGCGGAAGGCTATGTGTGGTTTGGTACCTGGAACGGGCTCAACCGCTATGATGGCACCAGCATAGTCACCTACCTGCCTGGCAATCAAACAAAGGCCATACACAACCAGGTGATAAGGGAAATATATCCTACTCGTAAAGGCCCCTTGTGGATACTTACCAACCGGGGCATCGCATGGTATGATAATAAATACGATCGCTTTTATCCTTTCTTCAACAATGAATACAATCAGATCAACTATGAAGAGGATGTATCATTGGGTTACAATGAGCAGTTTGGAGCCAAGGTTTCTATCTACGGAAAGGGTATTTTCCGATTCGACAGCATCGCCAAACAATTTATGCCCATACCCTTTGAAGCTTCTTCCCTGGAAGCATCCTTAAGCGTGAAACGATTACATGCCATTGGCGATAAATACTATGGTATGACCGATAGTAACGTCCTTCTTAGAGTGTCAGAGAATCGTCTTGAGAAGTTGATAAGCCTGCCCGTTAAGGATGCTGTAACCTCTTCGTTGGGCATTTTAATCAATAACAGGCCTTTTCTTCTGGTTACTCAGCGAGGTGAAAATGCCCTGATGGTCGACATTGATCAGAAAATCATTCGGCCGCTTAGCATCTCAGGAGAAATAATCACCGTATTTGCTCCATCATCCATGCCAGGCCGTCTGTGGTGCGGAACTGAAAAGGGGAGAGTTTATAGCTTCAACACCCAATCAAAGGAATTTGAAATGATCGATCTTCCTTTAAGTCCAATGGGGAATAGTTCCATTGCTACTAGGGTGCTAAGCATTTGTGAAACGGAACCCGACATCCTGTGGATCGGCACGGATGGGAATGGCATCTATTACTTGAAGCTGAATGAGTTCCCAAACAGGAGCCTGCTGTCCAGCCAATTATCTTATCCCATTGTGCGTAGCATACTGGTTACCCGTAACAGGGACTTGCTCATAGGTACCAAAGGGGGAGGAATTGATGTCTTTGACTCATCGGGAAGGCATACCCGTACTCTTTCGGTTAAAGACGGGCTAAGCAATAATTCGGTGCTTTCATTGCACGAACGGGAGGATGGAACGATCTGGGTAGGTACCGATGGGAGTGGTATTGATGTAATTTCTTCTGATCTAAGGATCATTAAGAATTTCCCACGCGACTTCAAATTGCCAAATGACCTTGCTTTTTCTTCTGTTTACCGCATTCTGGAAGATAGTGAGCAGCGGCTTTATCTGGGCACCAGTGGCTTTGGTGTTATCATGATCGATTTTGATCGTGGCAAGCCATCCAGTCCTCTGTATTACGAACAGCTGATACTGGATAAGAATAACAGTGCAAAGGGTCAGCAGAAGCAGATTGTCTTTGCGCTTACTCAGGAGCGGCCAGGCGTGCTATGGATTGGGACACGCGGCTTCGGGGTTTACCAGTACAATACCATTACCAAGCGCGTGATGGCTCAGTATAATTCACAAAAGCATTCAGAGCTGATAAAAAATGATGATATCCTTTCCCTTTTCACTGATCAGCAAAATACGGTTTGGGTGGGCAGCAGTGCCGGCATTTATTCCATATCCCCCGAGCAGGATGGTTCAGTGATGATCTCCCGGTTAAAGCAAAAGGATGAGCTGGCCAACATTTCGATTCATGGCATGCAGATGGACCAGCGGGGCATGTTGTGGGCATCCACCAACCGGGGCCTTTCATGCATTGATGTGCGCACCCGCACCGTTAAAAGCTATACCTCCGGTGATGGCCTTGTCAACGAGGAATACAGCGACGGGGCTTCTTACTTTGACCCTGTCACCGGCCAGTTGTTTATAGGAGGAACCATGGGAGTGGATATGATTCAAACCCGCGATATTAACCTCTCCTTTTATTTTCCTCCCATTGCCATCAATGAATTGTTCATCAAGAACCTGCCTGTTGAACTATCTGCAGAAAGCGTGCTTCATAGTCGTATAAGCCATCAGAAGAAACTTGTACTTAAAAACAATCAGAATACTTTGGCCCTTCAGGTTACTCCCTTGGTATACTGGGGTAAGGAGCGTCACCGGATATCCTACCGGCTGATGAACTTCGATGATAACTGGACCAATACGCTCCCTGATCAACCAATCAGCTTTACAAACCTGGACCCTGATCAGTATACCCTTCAGCTTCGCGTAAGTGATGAAAACGGCAACTGGTCGAGTGACATTCAGGAAATTGAAATAGTGATTAATCCTCCTTTCTGGAAATCCAACGTGGCAACAACGGGGTATGTGATCATCATACTTGGCCTGCAGTGGCTGTTTGTCAGGAATTACCTGAGGCGTGAATCGCGCAGGAAAGAGGCTGCTCTTTTGGAATTCAAACTTAAACATGAAAAGGAACTTCAGAACCACAAAATAGAGTTCTTTACCAACGTAGCCCATGAATTTCGCACTCC
>JACMKG010000157.1 GCA_014380255.1 Prolixibacteraceae bacterium
CAGCCATTGGTCCCTATAAAGGTGGATTGCGTTTTCACCCTACCGTAACGCTTAGTGTATTGAAGTTTTTAGGATTTGAGCAGACCTTCAAAAACAGCCTGACTACTTTGCCCATGGGCGGCGGTAAAGGCGGATCTGATTTTAGTCCCAAAGGGAAGTCTGACAATGAGATTATGCGTTTTTGCCAATCGTTCATGTCAGAGCTCTACCGTCATATAGGTCCCAATACCGATGTTCCTGCCGGGGATATAGGGGTAGGTGGCCGCGAAATAGGGTTCTTATTTGGTCAGTATAAAAGATTGAAGAATGAATTTACCGGTGTATTAACCGGCAAAGGAATCGGCTGGGGAGGAAGCTTAATTCGTCCCGAAGCAACAGGTTTTGGATCTGTTTATTTTGTTCAGCATATGCTTGCCAACCTGGGAAAGGAGATCGAAGGAAAAGTATTTAGTGTCTCAGGTTTTGGGAACGTAGCCTGGGGGGCTATTATGAAGATTAATGAGCTAGGAGGAAAAGTAGTTACTATTTCCGGACCTGACGGATATATATATGATGCCGACGGAATCAAGGGAGAGAAGGTCGATTACCTGCTTGAACTGCGTGCTTCGAACAACGATGTGGTTCAACCGTATGCCGAGGAGTTTGGCGCTCAGTTTGTGGCCGCCAAGAAACCATGGGAATGTGCTGTTGACATTGCCATCCCATGTGCTACAGAAAATGAGTTAACGCTGGAGGATGCTAAGACGTTGGTAAAAAACGGATGCTTCCTGGTGGCTGAAACTTCAAACATGGGTTGTACGGCAGAGGCTGTTAATTACCTTACCGAAGCCATTTCATTTGCTCCGGGTAAAGCCGTCAATGCCGGTGGGGTAGCCGTATCAGGACTGGAAATGTCTCAAAATTCCATCCGCATGAACTGGCCAAAGGAAGAAGTAGATATGTATCTTCACCGGATCATGAAAGAGATTCATGATACATGCGTTAAATATGGCAAGAGGGGAGATAAGGTAAATTACGTGGTAGGAGCCAATGTGGGTGGTTTTGTAAAGGTTGCTGATGCTATGCTGGCCCAAGGAATTGTTTGATAAGTTTTCCATTCAATAATTAAAGGTGTTCTGGAAGATATTCCTTTGGGATATGCTTTCAGAACACCTTTTTTTTATAGGGAATGGAAGAAAGAAAATAAATTTAGCACTGGAAACAATAAAATAATATTCCCTTCATATTTGAATGGTTAATTTTCCTTTATTTTGATCAAATTTTGCAGAAAATGTTGATTGATACCCATTCTCATATTTATTCAACCGAATTTATTCATGACCGTGATGAAATTATTCAGCGGGCGTATTCAAATGATGTAAGAAAGATTATTCTTCCGAATATTGATAGCTCGTCGGTGAAAAATATGCTGGATATGGTCGATACTTATCCGCATATCTGTATTCCGCTCATGGGACTCCATCCAACTTCGGTTAATCAAGACTATCAGGAAGAGTTACAGGTTGTTGAATACTGGCTGAAAAAACGGAAGTTTTACGGGATTGGTGAAATTGGGATTGATCTGTATTGGGAGTCTGCTTTTTTGCAGGAACAAATACATGCCTTTCGTTTTCAACTGGATCTGGCCAGGGAATATGAGCTTCCGGTAGTTATTCATGTGCGTGATTCGTTTAACGAGGTATATAAGATATTAAAGGAAACCAATGATAAGCACCTTACAGGTGTATTTCATAGTTTTACCGGAACGCTGGAACAGGCACAAATGATTATTGACCTTGGTTTTAAAATCGGTATCGGCGGTATAATAACCTTTAAAAAGAGTGGACTGGATCAGGTCATCAGTAAAGTTGATCCTTCACATCTTATATTGGAGACCGATTCTCCTTATTTGACGCCCGTTCCTTTTCGTGGAAAAAGAAACGAAAGTGCTTACCTTGTTTATATTGCACAAAAGATTGCGGACCTGCATAACATGACCGTCGGAGATATAGCTAAAATTACCACTGAAAATTCCCGCAAATTGTTTGGAATTTAATACTTTTACATATTCATATTACTGACAGTGGAAAACAAGCCGTCTATTCTTATTATTTATACCGGAGGTACCATAGGAATGGTACAAAAGGCGAACAATGGGATACTTGTACCTGTAAAATTTGATCATATTCAGGAAGAAGTACCTGATTTGAATCGTCTGGGATATAATTTGCATGTAGTAACCTTTACTCCGCCCATCGATTCATCGAATATGACACCGGCCATTTGGATAAAAATAGCCAACACCATCGAACGCAATTATTTCAAGTATGATGGATTTGTCATTCTGCATGGCACCGACACGATGGCATACACGGCTTCAGCACTCAGTTATATGTTTGAAAACCTTGACAAGCCCATTGTATTAACCGGATCACAGCTTCCTATTGGCATTTTAAGGACTGACGGCAAAGAAAACCTTATTACGGCCATCCAGATTGCTGCTGATAAAAGAAATGGATTGGCTATTGTACCCGAGGTTTGCGTATATTTTGATGCAAAACTGTTTCGCGGTAACCGGATTACCAAAAGGCATGCAGACGATTTTAGTGCTTTTTCTTCTGTCAATTATCCTCCTCTGGCCACTGCGGGAGTCGAGATAAAATACTTTCCCGAGAACATTCATCACTCGGTTAATAAAGGAATATTGAAAGTGAGGAATCATTTTGATGAAAATGTTGTAGTTTTGAAGTTTTTCCCGGGCATTGGACGGATGGTCTTTGAAAATATATTAAATATACCCGGATTAAAAGGGGTGGTCCTTGAATCGTTTGGTTCAGGCAATATCCCGACCAGCCGATGGATGATAAGTTTGATTAAAAATGCGATCAAGCGTAAAGTTATATTTCTGAATGTTACTCAGTGTCAAGGTGGTGCAGTTGATATGGGAAAATATGAAACAGGTAATGAGCTGGAGATTGCCGGCGTTGTGAGTGGAAAAGACATGACTACGGAAGCGGCTATTACGAAGTTAATGTTTTTGCTTGGACAGGATTTGGAGCATGAAGAAATTAAACTACATTTGAATAAAAGTTTGAATGGTGAAATAAGTGAATAGCTTTTTTCATTGTTCCATTTTTTTTGTAATTTGCAGGCCTAAATTTAGTGCCAGAAAAACATAAGGAGAGATGCAAGAGTGGCTGAACTGGCACGCCTGGAAAGCGTGTGTACCCCTAAAGGGTACCGGGGGTTCGAATCCCCCTCTCTCCGCTTTTTAAAGTTGGTGGGTTTTAAAAGGATTGTACATGATATTTGTTATAATTGAAACAAATTGGTTGTACATACTTTTAATACCAGTATCAAGGAGGTAATGAGAGGAAAGATAAAAAACGTAAAACAAGAAAATTATATATAAATAAAATCATTTTAAACTTAGAGATTACTAATTAAATTTTAAACCACAATGAAAAAACTATTTGCGTTAATAGCGGTTCTTGGCGTGTTGTACACTACAGCATCAATCAATGTAATTGCTCAGGATACAGCTGCAGCACCTGCGGCTCAAACTGAGGTAGGAACTGCTCCGGATACTCAGCAGTCAGCTGCTGTTGCTGATCCACAAGAACAAGCTGCTGCTCAGGCAGAGCAAGGCCAGTCAATGCATAGCGCATTGAAACAAAAATTCATTGAAGGAGGTCCAGGCTTTATGACTTCAATTTTGATCTGCTTGATTTTAGGTCTTGCAATTGCAATTGAAAGAGTTGTTTACTTGAATCTTTCTTCTACTAACAACAAAAAATTACTAGAAAAAATTGAAGAAGCTCTCAATACAGGCGGAATTGAAGCAGCCAAAGAAGTGTGCAGAAATACACGCGGACCTGTTGCATCAATTTTCTACCAAGGATTGGATCGTTCACATGAAGGATTGGATGTAGTTGAGAAAACAGTAGTAGCTTACGGTGGTGTTCAGACCAGTTTGTTGGAAAAAGGGTTGGTTTGGATCGCTTTGTTTATTGCCTTAGGCCCTATGCTTGGATTCTTGGGTACAGTAATCGGGATGGTTCAGGCTTTCGATGCTATTGAAGTAGCGGGTGATATTAGCCCTTCATTGGTTGCCGGTGGTATCAAAGTTGCTTTGATCACAACAATCGGGGGTCTTATCGTAGCTATGATTCTGCAGGTGTTTTACAACTACAGCGTATCTAAAATTGACAGTATCGTAACTTCAATGGAAGATGCTTCTATTTCATTGATTGACATCTTAGTAAAATACAATTCTAAAAAATAATTTGCCCTATGAAATTTGCTAAAATAACAACTATAATGTTATGGGTAATCCTGGGTATATCATTATTCCTTATAATTTCGCTGTTAGCAAACCTGGACGCTAATACAACAGATCCGGGAATGGCAACATGGATTGACGCGAACTTATGGTGGTCATATGTATTGCTCGGAATTGTCTGTGTAGCAGCTGTAGTGTTGGAATTTGTAAATACAATTTCTGATAAACAGGCAACTAAGAATGCCTTGATAGGAATAGGATTGTTAGGAGGAGTTATACTTGTTTCTTATCTGCTTTCAGATAATGAAATACCAAGATTTTATGGTGTAGAAAAATTTGTTGCAGATGGAAGTCTGACACCAACAATCTCACTTTGGATAGGAACTGGGTTAATTGCTACTTATATTTTAAGTGCAATTTCTATCATTGGAATTGTATATTCTTCTATTTCTAGCTTATTCAAATAACTTAAGGTTTAAGAAAGAGGGAAAAAATATATGAAAAAAAC
>JACMKG010000158.1 GCA_014380255.1 Prolixibacteraceae bacterium
GCAGTAATAATTCCCATTACTTTTTGGGCATCATTTCCACCATGACCCAAACTAAACATGGCAGATGAAAACAACTGTCCAACTTTAAACACCGGTTTCATTTTAAATGGGTTGGAACCTTTAAAAATCCATAAAAGTAGGATTGATAACCAATAGGATAGAAACATTCCAATCATTGGAGCGAGAAAAATAAATGCTGCAATTTTCAGAATTTTACCAGAATGAACAACTTCCCAGCCGCCGAAAGCAATTGCAGCGCCTGCAAAACCACCCACTAAGGTATGCGATGAACTGGAAGGAATTCCTAAATACCAGGTCAATAAATTCCATATGATAGCAGCCAGAAGGCCAGCCAAAATAACTTGCAGGGTTATTGAACCAGTATCTACTACTTTAGCTATGGTATCAACAATGTGAAGTTTAAAGACCAAAAATGCAATCAAATTAAAGAATGCAGCCCATAATACTGCCATAACCGGTGTTAGTACTTTTGTGGAAACAATAGTAGCTATCGAGTTGGCGGCATCATGAAAACCATTGATGAAATCAAAAACAAGAGCAAGGACAATTATAACTATTAGTAATGTAAACATAGCCTGAAATAAAAGTTTAGAAATTAAAATCTGACACTACATCAGGCGTATTTTACCAGGATGGTTTTCACTACATCAGAAACATCTTCAATTTTATTGGCAATTTTTTCAATGTTTTGAAGTATTTCTTTTTGTTTGATTAGTTCAATAGGATCCTTTTCGTTTTCAAAAAGGTTTGAGATTCCCAGGCGATACAATTCATCGACCCGACTTTCAAGTTTATTCAAATCCTTGCATGCTTTCATTACCTGGTCATAATTTTTAAAATCATGAAGACCACCTACAGCAACCTTAATATGACGACTTCCTTTATGAATAATGGCAACCATTTCCTTCATGTAGGTACTGAAAGTGGAACAGCGATACAATTCAACTTTTCCAGACAAACTGTAAATTAAATCGACTATATCGTCAATTTTTGAAGTTAATTCACTGATATCTTCCCGATCAAAAGGGGTAATAAATGTATGATTTAACGAATCAAAAATCTTATTCGTAAATTCATCTCCTTTCTTTTCAAGAGCTTTAATCTCTAATCCGATAGCTTTACGCTCCTCCACTTCCGTAGAATTGATCAGTTTTTCCAACGCAGCAGAAGCCTCGATGGCATTTTCAGCAGCCTGATTAAACATGGCATAAAACTTCTTTTCTTTAGGAATAAAAAACTTAAGTAATCTAGCAAAATTCATATCTTTGGTTTTTAAGTAATTCACTTATCCAGCAATCAGCCTTATGAAAGCAAGTATCAGTCTGGTTTGGTTCTTTTTTTGAAACCGGGCACAAATATGCAAATAAGAATGTTTGAGTGTTTACGATTTGTTAAAATTTACTAATTCATTTACACAACTTAATATTGAGGCTGATTTAAATCATGTTTTGATCCAAGTGTTAAAATGATATATATCAATTGTATAAATCTCCTTGTTTGATTTAGAATTGCTACATTTGCGATACGAAAAAGCCATAAAGTGTGGCTCTATTATTGAATTGGATTAAATATCAAGTATTTACCTAACATTACACAGCTGTGTTTTTATTTGGAATTTTATCAAGTCCGCTACCGTATCTGCTCATGGCCGCTTTTTATTTTTTCGGCTTTGCTACAGGTATGTTCCATAAGGAAAAAGCCGGAAGTGATGAAGAAATGCAAACTCAGGTAAAGAACATCCAGGTAGAACCTCAAACTGATAGAATTGAGAAAGCAAGGAACGACTTTCATTTTCATCAATACAACCTTCATAAAAAGCTGGTCGATTGTACGTTGAAATCCATTCAACCACCTCCCGATTGCCAAAAGGAAAAACTTATTTATTTCGTTCACGACATAAAAATTCCACATTCTTCCCTTTCCGATTTTTATTTCTGTCGGCCTCCGCCCCTGTGTAGCTAGTACCCGGATTAAGCACTTCTTTCATTGAAAAGAACAGATTTTTTATTAACTTATACTCGTAAATCTGTTAGGAGGTGCATTGTAGGAATTTAACTTTAGCTACGTTGATAAAGAATTAATTATGATTGGCCTGATAGGAATTAGCTATAAAACGGCACCCATAGATGTGCGTGAAAAGTTTTCATTTTCAAAGAATGAAATCATTTCTTTTTCTGAAATGCTTCAGCAGGAAACCGAGATTTCCGACCTGGTATTAATATCTACCTGCAACCGAACGGAAATCTACTTTTCGCAGGACGTTCAAGATAATCAAACCGCTTTTGAACTGGTGTATGAAGTGATCAGAAAATTTAAAGGAGTAAGCGATCATTGCTGGCATTATTTTTACCATCGCTCCAATGCAGGTGCCGTGAGACACTTGTTTGAAATGGTCTCGGGGCTCGATTCACTGATCATTGGTGAAGATCAAATTATCGGGCAAGTCAAAGAAGCCTATATTCGTTGTACAGAAGCCGCGTTGACCGATGCCGTTTTAATGCGTCTGTTTCAGAAGTCATTCGAAGCAGGTAAAAGAGTTCGGACTGAAACGGGAATTAAGTTAGGAATTACATCTGTAAGTAGTGCCGCTGTTGAAATGTGCGCATGCCTGTTGAAAGGGGTATGCAACAAAAGTGTCTTATTGATCGGGGCCGGTGAAACAGGCAATCTGGCGTTGCAGAATATTGTCAAAAAAGGTGTTCATAAGGTAACAGTTACTAACCGTACTGCTGAAAAGGCCGAAAAAACAGCCCTCAAATACAATGGGACAGCTATCCCCTTTGAAGGTTTTGAACAGCATTTACATGAAAGCGACATTGTCATTATCGCTACTTCAGCAACCACTCCACTGATTACCAAAGAGATGGTAATACAGTCGATTGCAAAAAGAGATAATCGTCCACAGGTTTATATCGATTTATCGGTTCCACGAAACATAGAAAAAGAAGTGGGTGAAGTGGAAAATGTCAACCTCTTGGGAGTCGATGATCTGGAAGAAATTGTAAAACAGACCACCGAAAAGAAAAAGGAAAGTGCAGCGAAAGCCAGTATAATCATTGATGAAGTGGTGGCTGATTTCACCGAATGGTTGGCAAGCCGTTCTCTTCGCCCTGCCATTAATACCATTATCACCAATCTGCAGGCCATCAACCTGGAAGAACTAACCACCTATCGCAAACTGAGCACC
>JACMKG010000159.1 GCA_014380255.1 Prolixibacteraceae bacterium
GTCCTGGCCAAAACGGACGGAGTCAACTGTAAGTGCGGTGGACATGTCAAAATACAGTTCAGCCAGATTTTCCCTGAGCAGCTTAACCTTTGAAACCACTGATCCGGCAATGTGACGAACCGCAGGATCAACCTCCAGGTTCAATCGTTGATACACCAGGTCGTAGAAGGCATTTTCGGGCGCTTCCACAAAAGAAGCGGATTTGGTATAGGATTGAGCTTCGGTACGTGCCATTTTATCATTGAAATCAGGATCAGGTTCCTGCGCCCATATAACAGTAGCAATACATATGAATACTAAGAAAAGTATATTTTTCATGACCTGTGGATATTAAATAATTCAAATTGACAGCTTCTTACTGTTAGCTTCTGGCAAAACCATGCCGCTGGAAGCCTACACGGATGCTGATCAAAGCACTCCTGCCAGCCGCTGGAAGCCAGCCGCCCTTTGCCTTTCACCATTTCTATGTATGCTGGCGGCTTACTGTAACTAGCAACTTGCGCTCATTAGTGCTGTTTAATCAGCCTTTGCTAATTGCTATTAAAGGTACGCAATTGGAGAACAATTGTTTAGCCTGCTCAGCTATTTTTATTCCCTTAAGCCTGCATTTACGTTGTCACTTTTCTAATTTGTCACTTTCTTCTCCCGAGATGCCTATCCTGAGGAGAAAGGCCATGATACATCTCAAAATTTGAGTATTAAACTCACCTTGCGCAAGAACACGGAATTATAATTAAAAAAAGGAAAAATGGAGTCACATGAAATTGTTGTAGTCAAGTGTTGTGCAAAGCCAAAATAATGGATATTTATTTAAAAAAATCTTACTTTTTATTTATATCTTAGTAACTTACACAAGCCCCACAACTTTAATCTTATTTATCTTAGGAAAATAGGATGCCATAACCTGTACACTCCTTTTGTTTTACCAGGTTAATTATAAGTTAGATAAGATTGGACTCCGGAGGGGCGCAGGGTTACTAAGATTTCAATAAAAAGTAAGATTTTTAAGAACTTACTTTTTACTTTATTTCCCCAAAACAATATCATGTGATCCTTTTTTTCTCCTATTCAATCAGTATTACTTTTATATATTTATGTTTTTGCGTAACATGATTATTGAAAATTCATTGAAAAAAAATAGGTTGATAATATTGATCCTTTCTTCAATTAAATATACTTTTAGTGGCATGAATCCTTAAAGGCATTTACAAAGTATTCTTTTATTGATTTGAACCACCAAACCTTCAACCATGAAAAACCAGGATGCTTTAACTTTTGAATCCACTCAGGAAGTGTACCATGGACTATCAAACGAAGACACTTACAGTCCCTTTACAGACAATGAAGATGTGCAGTCCGATAAGTGGACGACCGCCCCTGATGTTCTCCTGCCCGAAGAATGTTTCATCCAGGGAAAGGAGTACATCTCATTGGAAGAAGAGTATGTAATTTGGGAAGAAACAGCCCCCTGTGGATTAAAACAAAGAAATGAACGCTTTCGGGATGTTTTTGAAGAAGAATCAGCCTTACCGGAAGACGACAGCCTTCATCACATGGATCAATACTTCAGGTTAAAGACAACTACCAGGCAACATTACTGATTGCCACTATAGGCAAGCATACTCCAATCCTGACGATGCATACCTTAGTTTGCCGGTGAAAAGTTCACTTTGCGTGCTCTGCGTAATTTCATGGTGAACTTGGTGGTAGAAAAACGTTTAAACACAAAGAACACCAGGAAATTACACAAAGATCTCAAAGTTTGTAAATAAAACGTTCCACGCAAATGCATGCTTTTAATTAGCTTATTCATTTTTCCTTGCACTTATTCGAGAAGTTACACAAAGTTCACAGAGTAACTTTCAGGGCAGAGAAAAGCGCCCCTAAATGACAGATCATAAAATTCATCCTATTCAAACTATTTTTTGCACAGACTGTTATAGAAAAAGATAAATTATCATTTTCATGATCCCCAAATGCCTTTATAGGAACTCTGAGAGCGCAAATTCTGCATAACAGGCCCTTTATTTTAGAATTTGACGTATAGTTAACCAAGTATTAAAAAATGTTTACTACCTTACCCTGAAATTAAATACCATTTAAAATGGCAAAGCAAAAGAAAAACAAGAAAGGCCAGATAGCCGAAATATACAATAAGCCAAAACTTAAGAATGCGGCATTGAATATTTTTAATGATCAACCAGAACGCACTTTCAACTACAAACAAATAGCAGAACTGCTTCAGATAAAAGATCCGGAAATTACCAAGTTGGTTTATGTTATCCTTGAAGAACTGGCAGAAAACGACCATCTGCAGGTCATTCAGCGGGGCAAGTACAGGCTTAAATCCAGAGCAGGCACTATTACAGGGACCGTTGACATGCAACGCCAGGGATATGCTTATATCGTCTCCGAAGAGGTTGAAAAGCCGGTACTGGTATCGGCGCACAACCTGAACCATGCCATGGACGGCGATAAGGTAAGGGTGCAGCTGTATGCGATCCGCAAGAAGCAACCCCCTGAAGGCGAAGTGGTGGAAGTGATTGAAAGGGCCAAATCGGTCTATGTGGGTACCATTGCCAAATCACGTAGCTTCTCCTTCCTTGTGCCTTCGGGAAAGTCAGCATTCGATTTGTTTATTCCCAACGAAAAGCTCAAAGGAGCCGAGGATGGACAGAAAGTCATTGCCCGGATTACCGAATGGCCTGCCGGGGCAAAAAATCCGTTTGGCGAAGTCATTGAAGTGCTGGGGAATGTAGGCAATAACAATACCGAGATGCATGCTATCCTGGCCGAGTTTGAGCTTCCACTGCGCTTCCCTGACAATGTGCTGAAGGCAGCGGAAAAGATACCCGATCTGATACCCGATGAGGAGATTACCCGTCGTAGGGATGTAAGGGCTGTTACCACGATTACCATTGACCCCAAAGATGCCAAGGACTTTGACGATGCCCTTTCGATTCAGAAGCTTGACAATGGCTTCTGGGAAGTAGGTGTTCACATCGCGGATGTGTCCTATTACATGCATCCGGGCTCTATCCTGGATGAAGAGGCCTACCAAAGGGCTACCTCCGTATATTTGGTTGACCGCGTAGTGCCGATGCTTCCCGAAAAGCTTTCCAACGGCGTATGTTCACTTCGCCCCAATGAAGACAAGCTTTGTTACTCGGCCATCTTCCAGCTGGACGATCAGGGCGAGATCCAGCACCAGTGGTTCGGCCGTACGGTGATCCATTCGGACAAGCGTTTTGCCTATGAAGACGCGCAGCAAATCATTGAAACGGGCGAGGGTGAATTGAAAGATGAAGTACTTACCCTTCACCGCCTGGCAGTAAAGTTACGGGAGAACCGCTTTAAAAAAGGATCTATCGCTTTTGAAAGAATCGAAGTGAAGTTCAACCTGGATGAGAACGGAAAACCACTGGATGTGTATTTCAAGGAAGCCAAGGAAAGCAATCAGCTGGTCGAGGAATTCATGTTACTGGCCAACAAGCGGGTAGCCGAGTTTATCGGCATGCCTGAAGACCATAAACCACCCCGCACGTTTGTTTACCGCATCCATGACAAGCCTGATCCGGATAAGTTATTGAACTTCAACCACTTTATTCACAAGTTCGGCTACGGACTGCAATTGGGCACCCCGGGGCAGGTATCCAAATCAATGAACCTGCTGATGAACAATGTGAAAGGGAAGAATGAGCAGAATCTGATCGAGACTCTTGCCATCCGTACCATGGCCAAAGCCGTTTATTCGACCCGTAACATCGGGCACTACGGACTGTCATTTGAATACTATACCCATTTCACTTCCCCTATCCGGCGTTATCCCGATGTGATGGTTCACCGGTTGCTGGACCGGTACCTGGCAGGTGGCAAAACGGTCAGTGCACCCAAGTGGGAAGACATGTGCAAGCATTCTTCCGACATGGAAAACAAAGCGGCCAATGCCGAAAGATCGTCCATCAAATACAAACAGGTAGAGTTCATGATGGATAAGATCGGGCAGGAATTCAAAGGCGTGGTATCCGGGGTAACCGACTGGGGTATTTTCGTGGAGCTGGAAAACAAATGTGAAGGATTGGTTTCGGTCAGTTCACTGGACGATGATTTTTATATTTTTGATGAAAAGAACTATTGCCTGGAAGGCAGGCACACCCATCAGAAATACCAGCTGGGCGATGAGCTGATGGTTGAGATCACCAGGGCCAACCTGGAGAAAAAGCAACTGGACTTCCGCCTGGTAAGAGAGAATGGAGACAAGCGGGTAAGACCCAAGGCAGAAATGCCTTCCCGGGGAAGATCCGCAAAATCGGCCAAAGGAAGATCTGAAAGAAGGAAAAGATAAGGAATTCCCCCTGCGGACGTTGGTTATTAGAAGGATAAAAAAACATGTATGGAGCAAAAATCAAATACTTGATTTTGAAAAAGTATGAGTTTCTTCATTTTAAGGAATTAAATTTATATTTGTTGACTGAAAAAATACTAGAGATATGGCGATGAACTTTGAAAGTGGAACCAATAAAAAGGATGCGAACCGTGAGAGCATCCTTAAAACAGCACAA
>JACMKG010000160.1 GCA_014380255.1 Prolixibacteraceae bacterium
CAACACCAACATTCTTACCCGGATGGTAAACCGTACCACGTTGACGTACGATAATGTTACCTGAGATAGCTGCCTGGCCACCATATATTTTTACTCCAAGACGTTTGCTTTGCGAGTCTCTACCAGTCTTTAAGCTACCTTCTCATTTTTTTTGTGCCATATAAAATGTATTAAGAGTTATTAGTTTTAAGAAGTTAGAAGTTAGAAGTTAGAAATTAGAAGTCAGAATTGAATTTTATTTCGTACTTCGTACTTCTTACTTCGTACTTCTTATTTCGTACTTAAGCAATTTCGTTGATCCTGATTTTTGTATAGTGAGTACGATGACCGTGTTTTTTACGGAAGCCTTTTCTTCTTTTCATTTTAAAGGCAATTACTTTGTCGCCCTGAACATGCTCTACGATCTCTGCTTTAATGGTTGCTTTCAGATCTCCACCAACAGATAATTTTCCATCAGCATTCGTAAGCATTACATCAGCAAATTCAATTGCATCACCTGCATCACCTGCAACATGCGGTACAAATAATGTCTGGTCTTTCTGAACCCTGAATTGCTGGCCGGCTATTTTTACTATTGCGAACATAAATTTTCTAAAATTAGGACCGCAAAGGTAAGGGTTTGAACTTGATTGTCAAGCCTGGCAGCGCTAATTTTTTTTAGCCGTCGCCCGTCCACCGTCCACCGCCCACCATGACGGAAATACAGTGACTGTTTTGGAAGGAGTAGTGTCTACGACCCAGTCGACCGCAATATCATAAGCCGTTTTCGATGGACAGTCGACGGTCGACGGTTCGACGGTTTTTGCGCATTTCCCGAATTGATGTAGGTTTGTTCCATAACGATTGAAACGAGGTTATGAAGATCAAATCATTGCTGGCAAAACCCTTTGCCAATTATATATATAAAGGTATCAGGAAAGGAGTAGGTACAGCGATACAAGACCAGGAGGCGATCCTTAAAGAGCTTATTAAAGTGGGAAAAATCACCGAGTTTGGTAATGAACACCACTTTAAAGATGTGAGCAGCTACGAAAGTTTCAGCCAGGCGGTTCCTATCCGTGACTATGAGGCATTCAAGGGATATATTGATAGAATTAAGGAAGGAAAACACAATGTGTTGTGGAAAGGCCTGCCCATCTATCTTGCAAAAACCTCCGGTACTACGAGCGGGGTGAAATATATCCCTATATCCAAGGATTCCATCTCGAATCATATTAATACGGCCCGTAACGCCCTGCTTTGTTACATAGCGGAGTCGGGTAATTCAGCTTTCACGAACGGAAAAATGATCTTTTTATCCGGATCACCTGAATTAGAGAGAGTTGGAGGCATCCCTACCGGTCGTTTGAGCGGTATTGTGAATCATCATGTTCCGAACTACCTGCGGAGTAACCAGTTGCCTTCTTATGAAACCAACTGCATTGATGATTGGGAAACAAAGCTGGACAAAATTGTAGAAGAGACAACCGGGCAGGATATGGCACTCATCAGCGGCATTCCTCCCTGGATGCAGATGTATTTTGACAGGCTGATACAAGTGAAGAATAAAAAGATCGGTGAAATATTTCCAAACTTCTCAGTAATGGTGCATGGGGGCGTAAATTTCGAGCCCTACAAAGCCCGGTTATTTGAAAGTATCGGACGACCGGTTGGCTGTATAGAAACTTTTCCTGCTTCCGAAGGCTTCATCGCCTTCCAGGATTCAACAAAGGAAGAAGGACTTTTGTTAAATACCAATAGCGGGATTTTCTTCGAGTTTATTCCCGCTGCTGAAATTTTTAATGAAAACCCAGGGCGGCTTTCCTTAAAAGATGTAAAGGCCGGGGAGAACTATGCACTCATTATTAATAACAATGCAGGACTCTGGGGTTATAATATAGGTGATACCATCAAATTCGTTTCTACCAATCCGTATCGCATTTCAGTGACAGGTAGGATCAAACATTTCATTTCAGCATTTGGAGAGCATGTAATTGGTGAAGAAGTGGAATATAGCCTGATGAAGGCCGCAGGTGAAGAAGGTGTTCATATAACCGAGTTTACCGTAGCGCCGCTGATTCAGAATGGAGATGGGAAGTCGTACCATGAATGGTTCATCGAATTTGAAAATATGCCTGAGAACATAGAGCGGTTTGCTAATAAAATAGACAACAATCTCCGCCAAAAGAATATTTATTACGATGACCTTATTACGGGAAATATTCTGTTGCCCTTACATATCAGGGCTGTTAAAAAAAATGGATTCATTGATTACATGAAATCTGTCGGTAAATTGGGTGGACAAAACAAGGTGCCGCGTTTAAGCAATGATCGCAAACTGGCAGAAGATCTGGAAAAATATATTGCATAGTTTTGCCTTCCGGGTATGCCATACCTGACAGGTATGGCATACCTGATCACAATTTTTTATTATGAAACCTGTAATTTCTTTTCTTTGTAATTCATGTCAAATAGCTTTCCCGTAAAAAGAATAGCCATTTTTGGTTCTACTGGTTCAATCGGTACGCAGGCTTTGGAGGTAATAGCAGCAAATTCCTCATTATTCTCCGTAGAAATTCTTACAGCGCAAAACAACGACTCGTTATTGATCCAGCAGGGTTTGAAATTCAATCCCAATATTATTGTAATAGGCGATGAAAGGAAGTACCAGAAAGTAAAGGATGCATTCGCCAAAACGGATACCAAGGTTTTTGCCGGGGAAAAGGCGCTGGAAGAAGTGGCAGCCATGGATTGTTATGATATTTTACTGGCAGCCATTGTGGGTTTTGCAGGGCTAAAACCCACACTGAAGGCGATAGAATCCGGAAAAGCAGTAGCACTTGCCAATAAAGAGACGCTGGTAGTAGCGGGTGATATCGTGATGCAGAAGGCTGTCGAAAACAAAGCCCCGATCATTCCGGTTGATTCAGAGCATTCGGCCATATTTCAATGCCTTGTTGGAGAAACAAGAAATCAGATCGAAAAGATTTACCTCACTGCATCGGGAGGTCCCTTTCTTGGAAAAAAACCGAATTACCTGGTGAATGTAAAACGAGATCATGCACTTCAGCACCCAAACTGGACGATGGGAGCGAAGATCACGATCGACTCAGCTACTTTAATGAATAAGGGCCTTGAAATGATTGAAGCAAAATGGTTATTCAACCTGAAGCCGGATCAGATACAGGTTTTTATTCATCCACAAAGCATCATTCATAGTATGGTTCAATTTGAAGACGGCAGCATTAAGGCCCAGATGGGTCTACCTGATATGAAGTTGCCCATTCAATATGCGCTTTCGTTTCCTCAACGGATCCCCAACAAATTTCCACGCTACGATCTGAAAAAGCCGGCGCAATTAACTTTTGAAGACCCGGATATAAAAACGTTCCGTAATCTGTTATTGGCACAGGAAGCCTTATTCAAAGGAGGGAATCTTCCCTGTGTATTAAATGCAGCCAATGAAATTGCTGTATTTGCTTTCTTGCGCAACCGTATCGGTTTCCTGGATATGACAGATCTCATCGAAAGAACCATGCATTACGTTCCATTCATAGAAAAGCCCACATTAGAAGAATATTTTGAAAGCGATGGAGAGGCCCGTAATTTTGCGGCTTCGTTAATAAAACTTTAATTTCCACGGGCGATAGGCAGAAAACAGGTTTTATAAGCTGCAGTCACTATTTTACACTTATCTGAATTTATTTACATGATTACATTGTTAGCGATTGATTGGGCGGTAGTGGGTATCAAGGCGGTTCAATTGATTTTATGTTTGTCAATACTGGTTGTTTTACATGAAATGGGACATTTTTTGCCGGCAAAATGGTTTAAATGCAGGGTTGAAAAATTTTACTTGTTTTTTGATCCCTGGTTTTCACTGGTAAAAAAGAAAATAGGCGAAACGGTTTACGGAATTGGCTGGTTACCATTGGGGGGATATGTAAAAATAGCTGGAATGGTGGATGAAAGCATGGATAAGGAGCAATTAAAACAACCCCCTCAACCATGGGAATTCCGGAGCAAGCCAGCCTGGCAAAGACTGATCATTATGATCGGTGGTGTTACCGTAAATCTTTTATTGGGTTTCTTTCTTTTCGCCATGATCTTATTTGTATGGGGCGAAGAATATCTGCCTGCCAAGAATTTAAAATACGGAATATATGTTGACAGTTCAGGACAGAAAATAGGCTTGCGTGATGGAGATAAGATTCTTAGTGTGAATGGAAAAGAAGCGGATAATTTTTATAAGATATCCGGCGAGATCATCTTAAACGAAGCCAAAACCATCCAGGTAGAGCGTGACGGGCAGAAAGTTGATCTGAATGTTCCGGAGGGTACCATAAGAGGTTTGATCAAAAGAAAGGGCGAGCCGATTGCTTATCCGAAATTCCCTGCTGTAGTAGATAGTGTTGATTACAGTGTTGCGAAATTTGAAGAAGGCAAATTGCAGAAAGGAGATGAGATAATCGGTTTTAATGGCATGCCGATAAGCTCCTTTGTACAATTCAGTGATCTGAAAAGAGCGCATCCCAACGAATCCATAATGGTGACCGTCTTAAGAGGAAGAGATACGGTAACCGTTAAAGCGAAAACAGATGATAAAGCAAATATTGGATTCAGACCTGTTACTGAAGAAAAATTTCTGGAATATAAAAAGCGGCAGTATACTTTTTTTGAATCGCTTCCCGCCGGTGTTAGAAAGGGATGGAATACCCTGGTGATGAATGTGCAGAATTTTAAGTTACTATTCACATCCAAGGAAGTAAAAGCCAGTGAATCGTTGGGAAGTTTTTTGAGTATCGGCAATATGTTTGGTGCCCAATGGGATTGGGAACGTTTCTGGAGTATGACAGCATTATTAAGCATCGTGTTAGCGTTCATGAATATTCTCCCAATACCTGCCCTCGATGGTGGTCATGTAATATTCACGTTGTATGAAATGATCACTGGCAGAAAACCCGGCGATAAATTCATGGAATACGCCCAGATGGTGGGAATGGCACTGCTGTTAGGACTTATGGCATACGCTTTGGGATTAGATTTCTGGAGGTTTTTATTCAAAGGATAGAGGTTGAAGTTTAAGGTTTAAAGTTTAAGGTTTAAAGTTGTTTCAGGTTAAGGGCTCGATAATTTATTAAGTTTATTATTAAATTTATAAGGAGAAGTTGTAAGCGCAGAATGCAGGAGCGAGCAGACAACCGAATTATCATTAATATGAATTGTTAGATCAATTGCCTTCAATTTCTCCTGACTCTCACTAATAAGTACAAACTTTAAACTTTAAACCTGAAACTATAAACATAACAAGGGGCTGTACTGGTTTTGACAGCGTAGATCTTTGAAAGTATAAGCATGTCGGGCGTTGGACAATTAGCCCGTTAATCTGAATGTTCAAAACTCAAATGGCAATACTCAGTATGCCATGGCTGCCTAATCAGTGATTAGATAGTCATTAGGGC
>JACMKG010000161.1 GCA_014380255.1 Prolixibacteraceae bacterium
CACGTAAGTAAAAAAAATAATCCCAACATTGAAAACAGCAATTTAGTCTTCATAGCCTGATGATTTTTGAGGTTTTAATCCTATAGATGTTAGATTATGTTTTTTGGTTGCGTCTCCTTATTAGTGATAACGTTCAGAACTGTATGCAGTAGCCAACTGCATACTTCTTTTGTTCGTCTTTATTTTGTCCTAACTGTTTTTAATACAAAATATATCAATGAAGTAAAAAGTAATCCCATAGTCAAAGGTAAAAACCAAAACCCAAGACTATTCGTACTTTCTATTGTATTATATGCAATAAATCCGAAAATTATAACAAAAATGAGTTTCAAATATCGATTCATTCTTGTGATATTTGAGTATTGTCTAAATGTATTCTCTTCTGTGATTTTGATCGGATAATTAAAAATGTGTGGGAACCTATTAGCTATTGTTATACCAACGAAAAGAATCGTTGCAATTAAGGGCAAAGTCAGAATATTTATCTTATTTCCAAATCTATCAATTTGTCCTGTTCCGTCATAATGTATTGGTATAGTGTCTGGCAAGTTTGAATAACTTGTAATTGCCAGTACCCAAATAGCTAATAAGGATAACCAACCGATAAGCTCAATTACTTTATCGGTTATGGTCAGTTCAATTTTTATTCTGGATCTTCCTTTCATTTTCGTCTCGAATTATCGACTATCAGCGGTCTGTTAGTATTGGCTATAATATCTGTAAATCTGCCTCCAGTAGCGCTTATTTCCAATGTATGTTTAGTAGTTAATCTTTTTATAACAATCCATTTATAACATATCCTTCCAAAGCTAATTATTTAAATTATGATTCAATGTCGTTTAGTTAATATTTTAATAAACAGAGAAAGGATAAGACCAAAGAAGTCAGTACCACGATTTCGACATATAAAAATCTTATTTACGGTTTCTTTGATCTTAGTAACCGAACAGACACCCCTCAAACCCGATCTTATTTATCTTCTAATGAAATAGATAAGATTGGCGTACCGGGATTATTTGTGGTTACTAAGATGTTTTTTTAAAGTAAGATTTTAAAAAAGCACCATCCTATCCAAATTAAATGATTCCTTTTCAATTGCAACCATTGAATGAACGATCTAAACATTCTTGTATTTCTAATTTCCTTAACTAAACGACATTGAATTATGATTCCCTAATATAAACCTGAAATAATAAATATTTTCATAATTCTTCATCTAATTAACGTAACCTTTTATTTTATTTAGTCGTATCCGTGTTTAATTTCTAATGCAAACATTCAATACAAACTCAATATATTCTCAATACCGATTCAATGGTTGACAGGTAGATTATAGGTACATTATAGGTAGATTATAGGTACATTATAGGTTCACTAACCTATGATCTACCTGTTAGCATCCTGTTATCAACCCTTCAACCATTGAGGGAGTATTGAATGTGTATTGACTCTGTTTTGACTCTGTATCAATGGTTGGATTTACTAATACATAAAGGTTATGGCTAAAGTTATGGACGGAGCAAGTGCAAAGCTCTCGGGAAAGGCAGACGGAAGGGTTTATGTGCAGTTTAACGGCGGAACCTATACCCGCAGGCTACCAAGGCGCACCAAGGATTCTACATCACCGGGCATGCTGAAAAACCAGCAGCGCTTCAGGGAGGTCAACAGTTTTTGCAATCAGTTTAAAGAATCGGTCATCCCGCAGATTTGGAAAGGGGCGGCTCAAAGGATGAGTGGCTATGCCCTTTTCCTGAAATCGAACATGGTAGCTTTCGGGGTAGATGGCAGTGTGGTGGATGTGAAAAAGATAAAGCTATCCACCGGGAAACTTTCCTTCCCGGAAGGGTTTGAAGCACACCGTTCAGAAGTGAATAGCCACAGGATTGATGTAAGTTGGCCCAAGGAGATGAATGTGGGAGGAATTCACCTGAAGGATGAACTGATGGTGATCAGCTCTGACAATGGCTTGTATTCAGATATTACGGCTACGGGCATTACCAAGGCAGATTTGAAGGGAAGTTTTGAACTACCTGAGCTAACCGTTGAGGGAGCTCATCTTTACCTTTTCTTTTGTTCTAAGGATCACAGGGATTATTCGGAGAGCGTTTGCATAGAGATTTAAGTGTAGGCAAGGCGAATGGCAAGCGGGGATAAGATGGAATACACTCCAGGTTAATGTCACCGCTAACGCGGCTTTGGGTGCGTGGCTTGCCATTCTACCATACTATAACCGCTAACGCGGCTATCCAGGTGCGTTGCACTGCCAATATGGTAGAACCAATCTGATAGCACGTCTTTTTAGGTGCGTAGCACAGACAGTATAATAAAACTTGTATTTGTTTTATCGCAGGTTCAAATAGAAAAGGTTGGTTTCTGATATTCAGTATGGAGGTGCATTCTATCTTTCTCAGCAAGAAGGATTAATAATCAGACCAAATTATTCTCATGGCATTACCAATTTTCAGATTCTTTTTCCAATTGTTCCTGTGTTTTGAATTGGCCTGCCTGGTAATCTTGGTTTGATTGTTTTGCTCTTGCTAAAAGCTGTCTTTTAGTAAAAGGTTTTAAATCCATTTTATCTTCTAATTGATTCTGGCTCTCCATAATCGTAGATTCTATTTTACTAAAAGCCTTCTCGTCCTGCAGATTAATCAGGTATTTAATGGCATTCAATTTTCTGGTTTGTAAATCCATTTTATTTGTTTTTAAACAAAGATACAATACAATGAACAAAATACGGCTCAAGTAAAAGATTTGGTGAAGGATTTTCATTCTAAAAAGTTAATCGGTTAATCCTTATTTCATTTTTTTACCTTCGATAAACTTCATTAAGGAACCCTTATTTTTTGCCATTCCCTTAGTAGCCAGAATGACCACTCATAAACCCCACCCTTATTACCCTTATTTTGAACTGTTGATTTGGATAAGGGTGATAAGGGTGGATAAATGTAGGCAATTCATTGGCTACTAAGGGATATTGATTGATAAGGGTAGGAAAAACAGGCGGATTAGTATAAAATTCCAAAAACATTCTGAAGGAAAGAAACCTATTATTTTATTTCCCACTCATTGCACTTAATCCCTAAATACACCAAAAATCGTATCAGTTTTTTCACTCATATAGAGAATGATTAACTCCCCTTATCTTCTGCAAATCTTGTTATACGAGCAATAGCTGCATTTCTGCAGGTCTTTGGTCTGATCAAAGGTATTGTTTACACTGAACATTTCGGATAAAACGGCTGAAAAGATACCGCTGAATTCACTCTCCACACGCTGGAAGGATAGCTTTTCACCCTGATACATGACATTGGGAACAAACTCATCGTCAAACAGATCATCCAGCTTGTAAATGGCCGGGAAGATGGCCTTGTGCTGTTCAGTACGGTTCACAATGTCAGAATAGATCAGGGTCTGGAAGATCTCTTTTCTTCTGTCAGGACCAGAACGGTCAACCAGCTGAAGCCATTCTTTGAAATCAAGCTTCATGTTGCGACCTGTTTTATAGTCGATGATCCTTAATCCCTCATCGGTCTGATCAAGCCGGTCGATGATACCGCCGATGTTCAGCTGATGCATTTTCCCATCTGCCTCTACCTGATATTTGGCAGCATATTCCTTTTCAAGGCCGATAATCTTAAAGGGGGCGAACTTGATATCGTTTTCCAATAGCTGATGAATGTAGTCCTTCATATGAGAGGCTATCAGGATGCTTTGTCCGCCAAGCTCAAACTTCGGAATTTCTTCCATCGTTATCTGGTTGTACTTGATAGCAATAGCCTGCAGGATCACTTCTTCAATACGGCGGTTATCGGCCCTTAAGAGCTTTAATGCTGAAGCTTCCACTATCTTGTTTTCAAAAGGCCTGTACAGAAGCTCAATGGCATAATGGAACAGGTTACCAAACAGCACCGCATCAATTTCTTCCTTCAGTTCATCTTTTTCCTGGATATCGGCAATGTATTTATAGTAGAACTTCAGTTTACAATCCAGGTAAACATTGATGGCACTCGGACTTAATTTGCGTTCCCCATAAGTAGCCAGTAATTTCTCGATATGGGTATTGTTAGTTTCAATGCGGATAGGCTCGTTGGAACTTCCTTTAAAATTGAAGCTAAGGTTCAACTCTTCCACTTCAAAATCAGAATCATACATCAGCTGGTAAAGGAAACGGCTTCTTTCGGAAGTATTGACCCCTTCCGTATTTGAATTGTAGACCATGACCGTCTTTTCCGATCGCTGGATCAGGCGGTAAAAGTAATAGGCATACAAGGCATCACGATCTTCGTAGGTAGGCATGCCAAACCCTTTCCGTAGGTGATAAGGAACGAACGAATGCCCGGGAGCTATGCGTGGTAAAAAGCCTTCATTGGCCGAAAAGAGAACGAGGTTTTCAAAATCAAGCCCCCTTGTTTCAAGCAGGCCCATAATCTGTAATCCACTAAGAGGCTCCCCTTCAAAGGGAACAGTTATGCGACGCATGCTTTGATCGAGCAAGCGGATCAGTATCTTAACCGGGAAATCAGGAACATTTAATGCCGTAAGGGTATCTTTTAACCGCTGCACGGCAAGGAAAGCCTGGAAGAGGTATTCCGCTTCAAGCTTCACCTGATCATTAACTGTACTGTCAAACTTGATGGCAAGATCGTTCAGTATGTCCAGGAAATAATTCAGCATATCCAACCAGGTATCCTGGCGGGTAAATATCTTTTGAACGAAAGGATTCAGGTTTAGCTCCTCTGCCTCCAGATACACCTTGTTCCTTCGGTATATGCCCGAAACAAAGGTTTTAATGGCCGCATCAACTACAAACTGGTGATTAAGTAGAGCGACTACCGGCTTGTGATAGAACAAGGCCGACTTGCCTGACTTGCGGATGTTTTTCTGAAGGCTGATCAGCTGCGAAATAAAGCCGTATACAGGCGTATTTACAAACGGATAACCCATAGTGATGTTGATGTCCGAAAAGTTCTTCCCTACAGCCGAAATGACAGGTATCAGCAGGTTCTCGTCTGCCAGTACAAAGGCGGTATTGTCAAACCGGCTGGTGATATCAAAGTTTTTTACCACCTGCGGAATATTGATAGCCTGGGCCTGGGTGATGTTCCCCGGTACAGACACCATTGTGATTTTGCGGTCTTTTGGGCGTAGACCCTTTTCCAGTTTGAAATCCTTTGGAGCAGGAAACGAAATCGTGTTCGTTTGAAGGAAGCGACCTGCTTCATTCTCCGGATCTTTCATATAGAACTCATCATAGTCCCAGAAGTACATGGCCCTTTTGGCATTATCGAGTTTTTTGAAAATCTTACGCTCACAGTTATTCAACGCGTTGAAGCCGATAAATACATATTTCTTCGCTTTCAGGTTTTCGGGCACCTGCTCATTGAATGCTTCGGCCACCTCACGGCACATCATTCCTGAATAACCTATTTGCTCCTTGCGCAGTGACTCTTTAAACTGGTGATAAATCGTAGCCAGTTTAATCCATATACCGATAAACTTTTCCTTGTTGAATGAATGTGGTACTTTTTCAAGGTTTCCCCAGAATTCCTCGATAGCCTTTTTCTGCTCATCAGTCAGATAGTCAAACTGGTTTTCAAGATCTTTTAAGTCAGCGATATTTCTGAACAAGTCATTGGCATCCAGCAGGTATTTATCGACGTCATCAAAGTCAGAAATAAGAATTTCACCCCAGAAGAAAAACTCATCTAAGGGTTCGTGGTGCCCCGTAACCTTACTATACACTTCCTGAAGCTTAAGCACAAGGGTGACCAGATCAGCCTGCTGCAGTTCAGTAACCGAGGTCATCAGTTCGTGAATGGTAATCACCTCAGGCGACAGCATGGGCGTATCCACCAGTTCGTTCAGATAGGCGGTAAAGAATATTCCTGTTCTCCTTCCCGGAAAAACAAGGCAGTAGTCGCTCAGATCAGAGCGGTATGTAGTATATAAATAGTTAGCAACTTGTTTTAAAAAAGGACTCATATTGAGATATTAAGTAAGGAAATAGTCCCTTAATTTTTTATTGGAGACAAAATTAACTAAAAAGAAAAGTATTACCTATTAACCTGAGTACGATATAATCGAAAGTGCCTGGATAAAGCAACAGAGAGACAAAGTTCCTGAGTTCCTGAGTGCCTAAGTGCCTAAGAAATACAGAATTCTGATCATTTACTGCTTTTAAGAGTAAATCAATTCGGTAATCATCTAAAAAATCAAAAAGGTGAAACTAGTCTTTCTCAGGCACTTTGGCACTCACGTACTCAGGAACTCAGGCACTCAACTTACAAAATTGAATAACAATAAATATATCAGCAATTAGAAAAATGAATTGTTTAACTTTAAAGCTGAATCCAATCATTTCAATTCATCCAGTATGAAATTTTATATATTAATTCTCTGCCTTTTTATTGAGCTTTCCAATTTATCGGCACAGGACCGCATTAGCGGCAAGCCTTTTGCTACCCGTTCTGAAGTCATTGCCCAACATGGTATGGCTTGTACCAGCCAGCCGCTGGCCACTCAAGTAGCCCTCGATATCCTTAAAGCTGGCGGAAATGCTATTGATGCAGCTATTGCAGCAAACGCAGTACTCGGGTTGGTTGAGCCTACTGGCAACGGGATTGGAGGCGATTTGTTTGCCATCGTCTGGGATGCCAAAACACAAAAATTGTACGGTTTGAATGCTTCCGGAAGATCGCCTTATGACCTGAGTTATGATTATTTTGTAAAAAACGGGATTTCCAGCATTCCTGCCTTCGGGCCACTACCTGTGTCTGTTCCCGGATGTGTGGATGGTTGGTTCGAATTGCATGCCAAATTTGGGAAACTTCCCGTTGCCGAAATCCTGAAACCAGCGATTGATTATGCTCATGAAGGATTTCCGGTATCAGAAGTTATAGCCTATTACTGGAATTCAAACTCCCTTCTATTACAAAAATATCCCGGCTTTAAGGAAATTTATATGCCCGAAGGGAAAGCTCCAGCCAAGGGAGAAATCTTCCGGAATCCCTACCTGGCGGCAACATTGGAAAAGATTGTATCGGGAGGCAGAGATGCTTTTTACAAGGGTGAAATTGCACAAAAAATAGTTGATTACATGAAGGAGCAAGGTGGGTTCTTAAGCATGCGCGACTTTGCCGATCATCATTCTGAATGGGTGGAACCCCTATCGACCAACTATCGAGGTTACGATGTTTGGGAATTACCCCCCAATGGACAAGGAACGGCTGTTTTGCAAATGCTCAATATGCTTGAAAAATTTGATATTGCTTCTATGGGATTTGGAAGTGCAGAGTACCTCCATACCTTTATTGAGATCAAGAAGCTTGCATTTGAAGACCGCGCCAAATACTATTCAGACCCGGATTTTAACAAGGTACCTATACAAAAACTAATCTCTAAAGCCTATGCAAATGAGCGTTTAACACTTTTTGATGCAAAAAAAGCAGCAAAAAGCGTTCCCGCAGGCAACCTTGAGACCGGAAATACCATCTATCTGACAACGGCGGACAAAGACGGCAACATGGTTTCATTGATTCAAAGCAATTACCGGGGAATGGGTTCAGGAATGACGCCCGGGAAACTTGGATTTGTTTTACAGGACAGGGGTGAGATGTTTATCATCGATCCCCATCATATGAATAGATATGAACCGCATAAGCGGCCCTTTCATACCATCATTCCGGCTTTTATCACGAAAGATGGGAAGCCATTGATCAGCTTCGGTGTCATGGGAGGCTCGATGCAACCGCAAGGACATGTTCAAGTGGTAGTCAACCTGGTAGATTTCGGGATGAACCTTCAGGAGGCAGGAGACGCGCCTCGTCTTTGCCATGAAGGATCGAGTGAACCTACAGGTGAAAAGATGACCAATGGAGGGATTGTTTACCTGGAAAATGGAATGCCTTACGAATCGGTACGTAATTTGTTAGGGTTGGGTCACAGCATTCAATTCATCAACGGAATCTATGGAGGTTATCAGGCCATCAAATGGGATGAAAAGAACAGAGTATATTACGGAGCCTCTGAATCGCGAAAAGACGGGCAGGCGGCCGGATATTGAAGAACGAAATAGTTTTAATAAGTAGAAACGAATTAAAAAGGAACATGAAAACAAGATTATTAGTAACATTATTGGCTGTTCTCCCCTTATTTGTATGGAGTCAGTATGTAGAACCAGGAAAAGAAATACCTGCCATTGAAGTGGTGGGCACCGGAGAGATGGAAATAGTACCGGATGAAATCTACATATCCTTTACCTTGAAAGAGCGCTTTGAGGGAAAAAACAAGATTGATATCGAAAACCAGGAAAAAGAGCTTAAGAAAAGACTGCTCAAGCTGGATATCGATCTAAAAGATTTACAATTGGCTGATGCAAGTTCTGATTTCATTAAAATCAAACGCAAAAAGAATGAGGTAATTGCCTCTAAAGACTATCTTTTAAAGGTGAAAACCACTTCACAGATTGCCAGTGTATTTGAACTTCTGGATGGGATCGATGCCTTCAATGCAGACATCCAGCGGGTGGATCATTCAGAAATTGAGAAATACAAGAGTGAAGTAAAGATGATTGCCATTAAGGCAGCCAAGGAAAAGGCAACCAATCTTCTTTCAGCCATTGGTGAAACCATTGGAAAACCTTTGCTCATTCAGGAACGTGAACAGTATGAAGATCAACCCTTCTTGCGTAAAACGATGGAAATAGCCAATATGGCAATGGATGGCGGGAAAAAAGAAGAAGCGCCGCTTCCTGAAATAGGCTTTCAAAAGATAAAGCTTAAATATTCAGTATTTGCCAGGTTTGCCATTAAGTAGCGAGCGTTCAATGGATAAAAAATAGAATATCCCCTATCGAATAAAGAATAAAAAAAATCAAAAAGGCGGTCTCAACTACAGTTGAAATCGCCTTTTTCATTGGCTTTAAAGATTGGATTGCTTATTTCCCGCTTCTTACCTTTTTCACCAGACTTGCATCTACCGGGTCAAAGTTATTCCCGAAACTTGATCGTATATAAGTTAATACAGCAGCAATTTCTTCATCGGTCAATTGGGCCTGCGACGGCATAAATCCATTGTACACTTCCCCATTGACTTCCACTTTACCGCTAAGTCCTTTCATCATCATTGCAACCAACTCTTTTGGATCATTGCCAACCCAACTTCCGGGTGTCAATGGCGGATGCATTCCTGGAACACCTGATCCATCAGACTGATGGCACACCAGGCAATATTTGTCATACACGGCTTTACCTGGATTAACTGCTTCAGCCGCGGGCGCCTTGGCATCACTCTTAATTTCTTCTGTTTGCTGAGCCTGGCCGGTCGTTTCCTCTTTCTTATTTTCGCTGCTATTCTGGCAGGCGGTTGCCAAAACTACCAAAATCATGCTCAACATCAGCACGTTAACTACTCGTTTCATTCAATATACAATTAAGTTTGAATGCTCAATATACAACTATTTTGCTCATAAATAAATTCTACCGATATAAAATCCGATAAATACGCCCTTTTGCATCATCAGATACATACAAAGAACCATCGGGTGCCTGGGCCAAACCACATGGACGATGTTGAGCATCACGCGGACTTTTTACCTCCTCAACACCGGCAAAGCCATTGGCAAAAATTTCCCATTCTCCCGAAGGTGTGGAACCTTTAAAAGGAACGAATACCACATAAAATCCTTCCTGAGATTGGGGTGCACGGTTCCATGAACCATGGAAGGCCACAAATGCCCCGTTCTTGTATTTTTCTGGAAACATATCGCCTGTATAAAACAATACATCGTTGGGAGCGGTATGAGCCGGGAAAGCCATGATAGGATCCTCAGCAGTCTCGCACCTATCCACTTTCATACCGTCACCTCCGTATTCAGGACCCAGCACTTTTTTGTTTTGCTTGCCATCGTAATAACAATAAGGCCAGCCGAAATCAGAGCCATCTTCAATCCTTAAGAACTCTTCAGCAGGAAGCTCTGAGCTTTGTTCATCGGTGTAATACTCGGGATAAAATTGAGACAGCTGATCCCTGCCATGCTGAATGGCATACAATTTATTTTCATTCTGATTCCAGGTGAGAGCTACGGCATTTCGTATACCGGTAGCATAACGATAACCATCTTTAGCCTGATCCTGATTCAATGCATCCGCTTTAAAGCGCCATATACCCCCATGCAGTTCAAGCAATGGGCAAGGATCCATTCCGGGCGAGCCCTTTGTTCGGTCGTTTTCCTGGCAAGCATTGGAAGGAGCACCAACATTTACATACATATTTCCATCCCCATCAAAGGTAAAGGTTTTGGAAGCATGTTGGTTCTGTGCAGTAAATCCCATTGCGACAATTTCAGGATTCTCAGCTGGAATTAGTTCTCCTTCCTTTAGCTGATACCTGATAATCATCGTGTCAACACCAAAATAGAGCTGCCCGTTGTGAATTCGGATGCCTGTACCATCAAATTCTCCATGATACTTAATCTGGTCAGCCTTGCCATCGTTATTATCATCACGCATACATACGATCCCTCCCCCATTTTTCACACGTTTGAGTGATGCATATACATCCCCGTTTGAATGAATGGCAAGATGCCGTGCATTGCCTACATCGTCTGCATAAACAAGAGCCGAAAAGCCGACTGGTAGTTTTAAACCTGTATTGTCCTTAACATTTTCAAAACTCTTTTTTGAATCAGATAGGCATGAGGTAAACAAAGAAAGAACAATCACAGTCAAGAAGAAGTTTTTCATAATGGATAGTTTTGAGAATTACAATATTATCTGCGGAAATCAATTATTAACGAAAGTTGCCAGTTATACGAAGCCTGTAACCTTACCAGGAAGAATGAATAGGATAAGGGGCCGGCTGGCGACCAGCTTCTGGGAAGAAATACTTCGATCAAAAACCATGAAGGATGTTAGCTGCATGGCTTTGC
>JACMKG010000021.1 GCA_014380255.1 Prolixibacteraceae bacterium
ATTGGATGCCAGAAGGGATGAAATTGGAAACATCCTGATAAAAAAACCTGCAACCAAAGGGCGTGAAAACGACCAGACCGTGATCCTGCAGTCGCATGTTGACATGGTTTGCGAAAAGAACAGCGAGACCATCCATAACTTCGACACTGATGCCATCAAACCGTTTATGGATGATGGATGGGTGAGGGCAGAAGGTACTACCCTGGGTTCTGACGATGGCATTGGCATGGCTGCCCAAATGGCCATATTAACTGCCACCAATCTTTCCCACGGTCCTATCGAATGCCTTTTTACCGTCGATGAAGAAACAGGGCTTTCAGGAGCTTTTGCACTGCAGTCTGGCTTTCTGAGTGGCAGCACCTTGCTAAACCTTGATTCGGAAGATGAGGGTGAATTGTTTATCGGCTGTGCCGGGGGAATAGACACGGTGGGAACTTTGAATTATACTCCTGAAAGTGTGCCTGTTGCCTCGTTTGCCATTAAACTTGAAGTTAAAGGTCTTCTGGGTGGCCATTCAGGTGATGATATCAATAAGAACCGCGGGAATGCCAATAAAATACTGAACCGCTTTTTAATGAGTGCAGACAAAGCCTTTGATATGCATCTGGCCGAATTTAATGGTGGAAACCTGCGCAATGCCATTGCTCGCGAGGCGTATGCCGTGGTAGTGGTTCCCCATTCACAAAAAGAAGATCTGGTCATTGAATGGAATGTCTTTTCTTCGGAAATGGAATTTGAATTCGAGCGTTCTGAACCCAAACTGCGCCTTCTGCACCAATCCGTTAATTTGCCTCAGTTTGTCATTGACGGGGATACCAAATCCCGTTTGCTGAAATTAATTGCTGCCTGCCCTCATGGCGTACTTGAAATGAGCAGCCGCATGGCGGGTATGGTGGAAACTTCGACTAACCTGGCATCGGTGAAATTTACCGACGACCATAAAATCACCCTGACTACCAGTCAGCGTAGTGAAATCGAAGGCCGTAAATACATGGCCTCAGAAATGGTTGAGGCTGTGATGAAACTGGCCGGTGCCGATGTAAGGCATTCGGATGGATACCCTGGCTGGACACCAAATCCTGATTCTGCGGTGGCTCAGGTAGCCGTTGATTCCTATAAAAGGCTTTTCGGAACTGCTCCTGCGGTTAAATCCATTCATGCAGGGCTTGAGTGTGGCCTTTTCCTTGAAAAATATCCTAACCTCGATATGGTTTCTTTTGGTCCTACCATTCGTGGAGCCCATTCTCCCGATGAACGCATCAATGTAGAAACAGTGAATAAATTCTGGAAACTACTGGTCGACGTACTGGAAAACATTCATTAAATAGCATGGGGCATGGGGCAGGGAGCATGGAGACCGGAAAATGAAAACCGGAGAACGGAGAATGGAGACCGGGAAAACGGAAGAATGACAGTGTGAGTGCATTCAAATTGTAAATAGTAAATTGTCTAATTGTAAATCATCATTGTAAGGATCAATTAAATTTTCAAAAATATCTGCATCTTCACCTTCTTAAACACGTTAACCCATGAACCTGAAACTACCCATCCTGTTAGTAATGATATTTTGCTGTCTGGTGTCATCTTCCCAAAACCTTGAAAACTGGACTCATTTGCGTGGAAGCAATCTGGATGGGCATTCCGCCTCGCTTAAGGCTCCTGTATCCTGGAGCGAGACCAGCAATGTTGTGTGGAAAACGGGGATAAGGGGCGTGGCATGGTCTTCTCCGGTGGTGTTTGGAGATCAGGTATGGACCAGTTCCGCCACCCAAAACGGGGAAGAACTGTTTGCCGTTTGCACCGATTTCAACTCGGGAAAGATTGTAAAAGAAATATTGCTTTTTAAGCCCGATTCGGTGCAGCATATCCATCCGACCAACAGTTATGCCACCTCGACACCCTGCATTGAAGAGGGATCCGTTTATATGCATTTTGGAACCTATGGAACGGCCTGCATCAATACTCAAAGTTTAGAAACAATTTGGACTCGCACCGACCTTAACTGTGATCACATGCAGGGTGCTGCTTCATCACCCATCATTTATAAAAACCTGTTGATTTTGCATATTGAAGGAACCGATGTGCAGTATCTAATTGCTTTGGATAAGCATACCGGCAAAACCATTTGGAAGACAGAGCGCCCGGCTGAATTTTATGAAAAAGTAGCACCGGTATCTCGTAAAGCTTACTGCACGCCCATCGTAGTTCAGGTAAATGGCCGTGATCAGTTGATCAGCAACGGTTCCCAGCTTTGCATTGCTTATGAACCTGAAACAGGCAAAGAGATCTGGCAAGTCTTTTATGGCGATGATTCAACCGTGAGTATGCCTTTAAGCTACGGTGGAAAGGTGTTTGTGAACTCGGGATGGATGTTCCCTGAAGGGGGAACCTTTTATGCCCGGCTGCTGGCTGTTGATCCTACGGGCAAAGGTGATGTTACCAAAACACATGTTCCCTGGGAAACGGGAACCGATGTGCCCCAGATTTCCACCCCGGTAATAGTCGATAGCCTGATCTACATGGTGCACGAAAGAGGAGACCTGACCTGCCTGAATGCCCGTGATGGCGCGGTGATCTGGAAAACCAAGCTGAAAGATCAGTTCAATGCCTCTGCCTTGTATGCCTCGGGAAATATTTACCTTTTCAGCGTAAAAGGGAATTGCTATGTCATAAAACCCGGCCTGACCTATCAATTAATAGCTGAAAACCAGTTGCCAGGAACTCTTAAGGCAACTCCGGCTATTGTGAGAGATAATCTGATCATTAGAACCGATAAGTTTTTATACCGGATAGGGAATTAAAATTCATGTTTAGTAAATTTCAGCATCGCACTGCATTGCTTGTAATTGCAATACTGGCTGTATAACAAGAAACTGCATCATACGAAAAGGGCAGATAATCACAGGCAAGTGAATTATCTGCCCTTTTCTATATTAATTCATATCTACCCGGTGAAAATAACAACATACCATCCCTATTTTAAGCAGGGCATGGGTCAACACCTGAATTACTAACCAGATCGTGTTATCCCTGATAATTCTATCCTGTCTGAGTCTAAAATTATTCAAACCTTAAAAGAACGTTATTCGAAGCATCTTCGAACAAGCTTCGAACCACCTTCGAATCACCTTCGAATAAGCTTTGGTAATGAGAGGTTTCCGATACGAGATTTGCAAGTTCATTTTACCACTTGCAAAATGATTTTTAAAGTCGAATAATTGATTGGATTTTGTATTTCAGCCTAAGAATAAGGGAGCAATTAATGAGATATTTATTCTAATTGCCTGACAAAATCAGTGAATAAAAGATAAAAAAGTAATGAATACAATTAAATCACAAATCTGTCTTTATCTTTTCTCAAAATGGCAGAAGTGTGCTCAATCCCATTAAAACTGTGCTTTATTTAATTTTGGTAAGCCGTAATATTCAGGGTATAAGGTACCATGGCTCGGGCAATTCTGGCAGGGCCATCCTAATTCGCCATTCCTTGGGAAAGTAATTGTTGGCGCGGTTGCCAAGGTTCTTTACAAAGCCCAGCGGAACGCCCTGGTACTGAACCAACAGCCATCCTTTAACGGTGGAATCAATGCGGATTTCGTCTTTCTTCTGAAAAAAAAGTGCATCGCGCAGGTTCAGTTCAATTGTATTAAATACAGAAGGATTACGATCAATGGAAAGGGCAAAGGTATGTTCGGGCAGCAGGTCGTTCTTTTTGAATTGTGCAATTGTCAAGCCATAGCTGATTACCCGGAGCCGGTCGGACAGGACATTCAGCAATTGGATTTTATCTTCTGGAAATGCTACAATGAAATCGCTTTTGGTGAAAAATTCTGTATTGCTGGTATGGAGCCAGTTTCTGATTTCAGAAAACTGCTTGGGCATCTTTTCCAGTCGCGACTTGTTTTTCTTTGGAATTGAAAACTGTTCGGTGCCTTCTTTCTTTCGGATCAGAGTCAAAAAGAAGCCTTCGCCTTTTACTTTGTGGGGAAGGAAACGATAGCCAAACATGTTCTGGTGCTGAATTTCTTCAACACCCCAATTCTCGTGAAGGGGAATGCGTATACTTTCAATCTCGTTGTTCTCCGCCAGCCACTGAAGGTTCTGCTCGTTTTCGGCAGGGTTGAAAGTGCAGGTGCTGTAAATCAGGTAGCCGCCCGCTTTAAGGGAAGGCCAGATGTCAGACACAATGCGCCGTTGGCGTGTGGCGCAGAGGTTGGTATTGTCAACCGACCATTGCTCGATGGCCGATGGATCTCTTCTGAAAAGTCCTTCACCCGAGCAGGGAGCATCAATCAGGATCACATCAAACAATCCTTCCAGATCACTAAAATCCGACGGGTCGTTGTTGCATACCACCACGTTCTGATGGCCCCACTTCTGGATATTTTCATTCAAGACAGAGACACGCGAGCGTATCACCTCGTTAGCTACCAGTAAATCGCTTTTATCCATCAGGCTGAGCAAATGGGTGGATTTACCTCCAGGGGCGGCACAAAGGTCTAAAACAACCCTGTTTCCCGTATGTTCTGTTTGTTGGAAAGCCTGCTCCACAAACATCGAGCTGGCTTCCTGCACGTAGTAGGCCCCGGAATGAAACAGCGGGTCGAGCGTAAACGAAGGCCGCTGATTTAGGAACATTCCGCTATCGCACCAAGGGATATGTTCTGCGTTAGTGGAAAGCTTGAATTTAGCCGGATTGGTGCGCAAACTGACAGCCGGCGTTTGATCAATGGCTTGCAAAAACGATTCAAACTGGTCGGGAAACTGGTTCCTGATTCGTTCCAGAAAGGCTGCTGGCAATATTTCGGAAGTCTTGTTGATGATATTCAAAGTTTTCTTGTGATATTTGCGTGCAAGTTAATTTGAATGTGCTTATAAAACAAATGGAGATGATTGATCAGAATATAGTTTCAACCCTGAACACAGAGGCAGACGCATCTAATTTAGTAGGAATGCTGGAAAGAGTAGCCCGGCAGTTTCCCGGTAAAGCAGTTTTTACGACCAGCTTAGGAATTGAAGATCAGGTAATAACGGATATGATATTCAGTAACAATCTTGATATTCGGGTAGTTACACTGGATACTGGACGCCTGTTTGAGGAAACCTATAAAGTATTTAACCGCACCGTGGATAAGTATGGAAAAATGATTGAAGTTTTCTTTCCAAGGCACGAAGCGGTAGAAAAGATGGTTACAGAAAAAGGTCCGCTGAGTTTCTATGTGTCGGTTGAAAACCGCAAAGAGTGCTGTAACATCCGCAAGGTGGAACCGCTGAAACGGGCCCTTGCAGGGATGGAATGCTGGATTACAGGCCTTCGCGCTTCACAGTCGGATAACCGTCACGACCTCGACTTTTTTGTTTGGGATGCAGGCTTTCAAATGGTTAAATGCAATCCGCTGCTGCACTGGTCATTGGAAGATTGTCAGAAATACGTAAGGGAAAACAATGTGCCTTACAATGTGTTGCACGACCGTGGATTCGTAAGCATTGGCTGTGCTCCCTGTACCCGTGCCATTCAACCGGGTGAAGATTTCAGGGCAGGCCGCTGGTGGTGGGAAGACAACTCCAAGAAAGAATGCGGGCTGCATACTCATAAGGAGTAGGCAGTAGCGGCGGGTTAAGTAATTATGCAATATGACTTTAAGGACTTCAAAGACCTTAAGGACTTTAAAGATCCTGTATGATAATTTTTAAGACAGTATCCTTTGCCGTTGGCTTTAGCCAACGGATTTGATATGTAAGGTCTTAATCTTCCACAATTTTTCTTCCAAAGGGGGTAAGGGCAAGCGACAGCAGTTTGAAATGTTGTTTGCCCCATGGAAAACCTATGATCGTAATGGAAAGCAGGATGCCAAATGCCAGGTGAGTAAGGGCAATCCAGATTCCTCCGATGATTAGCCAGATAAGGTTCATCAGCGTAGACAGGCAGCCGGGAGCCGATGGATACAATTCAATGCTTTTACCAAAAGGCCACAGGGCAAGCATGGCAAGCTTAAAAGCCTGCAGTCCGAAAGGGATTCCGATGATGGTCAGGCAAAGCAAAAAGCCGGCAACCATGTATTCCAGGAAAACCAGGAAGCCACCGAAAATCAGCCATATTAAATTTCCAAGGGTGCTCATAAATGTACCTTTAATTGGAGGATAAATGTACGATAATAAGGACTATCTTACTACTATTTTCCAAAGGAATCGCTTTGGAAAATAGTCCTTATGGATACTACCAATTCTGATTGTTGATTTTACTTCTTGTCTGTCAGGTAAGTAATGGCAGAAAGAAGAATATACCACAAAATGATCAGCGGAAGTGCATATACCCGTAAAAAGACCAGCATAAGGATGGTTACTCCAAGGAAAAGAAAACGAACCGCGTTTTCTTTAAAATGAAGATTTTTGAACTTCATGGAGAACATGGGCAATTCGGAGACCATCAGAAATGAGCATATGAAAACAGATGAGATCAGGATGTTTTTATTCAGGATGATAGTCTTTACCTGTTCATTGACTCCAAAGGCTAGTATAAGGCCAAAGGATGCAAAAAACAGGGCATTGGAAGGAATGGGCATTCCAAGGAACTGTTCACTTTGACGGTCGTCGGTATTGAACTTGGCCAGGCGGAAGGCGCCGGCAACAGGAATCACCAGACTGGTATATAAAGCAATCCATTGGCTCCAAGTGGCATCAATATCCTGGATATGCAGGTTTTGGCCAAAGAATGTGAGTTCAAGCATGGTAAAAACGATGGCAGCAGGTGCCAGTCCAAAAGAAACCAGATCGGCCAGCGAGTCCAGTTCTTTGCCAATGGCTGAATATGCTTTGAGCAGGCGGGCGGCAAATCCGTCCATGAAATCGAACACGGCAGCGGCTATAATAAAGATAGAAGCTGTGCCTATTTGACCATCAATAGCATAAATGACCGCCAGGCAGCCGCATATCAGGTTTAATGCTGTAATGGCATTGGGCACCCAGAAGAATATGCTGTTTGCCCGTATCATATATGAAGTTCTCCGATAATGGTTTGTGAACCGATGACCCGGTCACCTAATTTTATTCTCAGCTTGGTATCGAGTGGCAGAAAGAGATCAACGCGTGAACCGAAACGAATAAATCCAACTTCGGTAGTCTGGTCTACTTCATCACCAACAGACACATAGTTTATGATCCTTCTGGCCATTGCTCCGGCAATTTGACGCATGACAATTTCTCTTCCGTCTTTTAATTTGATGGCAGTGGTCGTACGTTCATTTTCCTCGGCTGATTTGTCTTTAAAGGCCGCGTAAAACTCCCCGTCCTTGTGTTTCATGTAAGTCACTGTTCCCGGTACGGGTACCCAGTTGATATGAACATTGGTTGGCGACATGAAGATTGACACCTGGAGACATTTGGTTTTCAGATATTCATTTTCCACAAATTCCTTTATATCACATACTTTCCCATCAGCAGGTGACAATACGAATATTTCATTGGACACAATGGTCCGTTGAGGATATCTGAAGAACTGGATAATAAGGATATATACCACTGCAGCTGTTGATAGAAGCGCTATTTTAATAATCGTGTCAGTGATAAAGAACCATGATAATAATATCAGAACTGCCACCACTGCAGTTGCATAGTTAATGGTATTTATACCCGCCTTGTGAACTTTCATTGAGTTAGATTAATATTGCCGCAAAAGTATAAAATTATCGAGCTATTTGATAATTATTTTGAGATATAAGACAAATACTGGTATTGCAAAGAGAATGGAATCAAATCTGTCAAGGATTCCGCCATGTCCGGGAAGGATGTGACCGCTGTCTTTTACCTGGAAATATCTTTTAAACATCGATTCGGTTAAGTCCCCAAACGTAGAGCTTATAGCGGTAAGGATGCTAATAATTATCCAATGAATTAATTGAATTTCAGGAATGTAACGAGCGATAATTATGGCAGCAAGCACCGAAGTTAACGTTCCGCCAACAGCTCCTTCCCATGACTTTTTAGGAGAGATTCGCTCGAACAGCCGATGCTTTCCAAATGATACGCCAAACAGATAAGCTCCTGAATCGTGTGTCCAGATCAGCACAAATAAAGCGATCAATAATTGTGGAGCATAAGCCTGATCGGGAAATATTTCAGGAAATACAAGGTAATTGGTTAGTGCCAACGGAAGGGCAATGTATACAATACTGAATATCGTTACGGCTATATTTTCAACCGGCTTGGGTTGTTTTCGGTACAGTTCAGCAGCCATTATTATCAACAACAACGAAAACAGGCCAAAGGTATATTTAGCATCCAGTTGCCCGTTGGCTACAAAAAAGGTTGTTCCAAATACAAGGAATGAAATCAGGTAGCTCAACCATTTGTTTGGCCGGATTTCTGATGATTCATAGAAATGAAAAAACTCAAAGAGTCCTCCTGTTAACATTAATAGAAACAGTAGTGCATAACTGTATGGACTACCTATGATGGCAGCCAACATGAATACAACCAAAACGATGCCTGTGATCGTCCGGGTAATTAATTTCTTCAATTGATTAAATCTTTTAAAAGTTCTTTTGCTCTCGCCTCATAATCTTTGTGAACCATTACTTCAATTTCTCCAATTGATGGAAATGTGGAGTCATTTTCATTGATGATAACACAGTTAATCTCTTCGTTTTCAAGGATATCTTTTGCGATTTCAGCTTGAAAAACTTGTCCTGTATGATATACCATTACCCAATCTTGTTCCATAGTAATACAGATTAAAAAGGTTCACTGGCAATAATTACAATCAACGATTTTGGTCCATGCATGCCCATCACCAATGTTTTTTCAATGTCAGCAGTACGGCTTGGACCAGTGATGTTGCTGATTAACGAAGGTAGTTTATTTTTATATTTCTCCTTCATTTTTTCCATTGCATTATCCAAATAATCCACAATTTGCGCTTCCTGGGCCAAAACGATGTGTGTTTCGGGAAAAACATTCAGACGCCGACCAGAAATTTGTGCTGAGCTGATTAATACGGAGCCAAGGTGTGCCACTAAAAATTCACATCCTGTCAGACCAATGTTCAGGTTCAGAAAATCAGTTTCCTCATAGTCGGTTTTAACCACATCCTGCACTATTTCACGCAAAGACGGATCGGCACAAAAGAGTCTGTCCTGCATTTTTAACTGGCAGATTTGTTTTACCTGAGCCGCTATTTCATCTTTCGTATCACAAAACAATACCTGACCTCCAATAAGTTCGAGGTTGGCTTTAAATTCCTTTTTTAATGAAGGATCTAACGGGTGATAAATAGGAGAGGTGAAATCGGGAATGTCTTCCCCGATTTCACCTCTTTTTTCCTGCGCGACCTTGAGCCTCGCCAATATATTAATTCTTGCTGATTCCATCTTACATTGTGGCTTGACCAACAGTTACTTCTGAATTTTCAGCTGACAAGGCAGCCTGTTCTTTTTTCGATTCATTAACTAACATTGGTCTGGCCCATGGGCGTTTTCCAAAGATATGTTCAAGGTCTTCACTAAAGATCACTTCTTTTTCAAGCAGGAGTTCAGCAAGTTTTTGATGACCTGACTTTTGTTCCTTTAACACCTGTAATGCTCTTACGTATTGTGTTTCAATAAGCTGCTTGGATTCCTGGTCAATGAGTTCAGCAGTCTTTTCACTGTATGGTTTACTAAACGCAAATTCGTTCTGTCCCGATGAATCATAGTAACTTACATTTCCTACTTTTTCGCTCATCCCGAAAATACTTACCATGGCATAGGCTTGCTTGGTAACTTTTTCAAGGTCATTCTGAGCCCCGGATGAGATGCTGTTAAAAGCAACCTGTTCTGCGGCTCTTCCACC
>JACMKG010000162.1 GCA_014380255.1 Prolixibacteraceae bacterium
AAATGGCATACTTTGAGCCTTTTCTTTGACGGCCCACAATGCAGCGAGGGAGATTTCAACCCCAATCCTTTTCTGGATTACAGGCTCCAGGTAACTTTTACCAATGGAACCAAAAAATACGATGTTCCAGGCTTTTTTGCAGCCGATGGAAATGCCGCTGAAACGGGAGCTACTGCAGGAAATAAATGGCAGGTTAATTTTGTTCCCGATGAAGAAGGCCAATGGAATTACTCGGTCAGTTTTATCAACGCCAAAGAGATTGCCATTGGAGATCAAGGCATGAAAGGCAAAGCACTAGCACCTGACGGACAATCAGGAAGCTTTACTGTGGCCGCAACCGATCAAAATGCTCCGGGATTTTTGGCCAAAGGACGACTGGAATACACGGGAGAGCGCTATTTGAAATTCAGGGAGACAGGCGGGTATTTCCTGAAAAACGGGGCTGACAGTCCGGAGAATTTCCTTGCCTATGTAGATTTTGACCAGACTTACCGCTATGGCACCAAGGCCATCTTTCGTGAAGGAGAAGCCAATCCCAAGGAAAGCTGTCATCGTTATGAGCCGCACATCAAGGATTGGAAAACGGGTGATCCGACCTGGCAAGGAGGCAAAGGGAAAGGAATTATTGGCGCACTTAATTATTTAGCGTCACAAGGAGTTAATTCGCAATACATGCTTACAATGAATATCCAGGGCGATGGAAAGGACGTTTGGCCGTATGCCGATCACAGTGAAAGGACCCGTTTCGATTGTTCAAAGCTGGCCCTGTGGGACATTGTGTTTAATCACATGGACCGCCTTGGGATGATGATTCACCTGGTACTTCAGGAAACAGAAAATGAATGTTTATTGGATGGTGGCCATACAGCCGTTCAGCGGAAAGTGTATTTACGAGAGCTGGTAGCCCGTTTTGGACATCACCTGGCCGTTACCTGGAACATGGGCGAGGAAAATGGTCCGGCCGAGTGGACTCCTGTGGGTCAGACTACCCAGATGAGAAAAGACATGGCCACGTACCTGAAATCGGTGAACCCCTACCCCAATTTTGTGGTCGTACACACGCATTCTGACAATAAAAACCAGGACCCGGTACTTAACCCCTTGTTAGGATTTGAAGCCCTTGACGGCCCCTCTATGCAAATTGGCGATGTAAGAAACATCCATGAGCGTATTCTGCATTTCATCGACGAATCAGCCAAAACCAACAAGCCCTGGGTGGTGAATATGGATGAGATTGGAGAATCATGGAAAGGCGTTATGCCCGATGAGTTTGACTCGGCGCATGATACGGTTCGTCACTTTGCCCTTTGGGGAAGTTTGATGGCAGGAGCAGCAGGCGCTGAATGGTATTTTGGTTATCGCTACCCGAACAATGATTTGATGTGCGAAGATTTCAGAAGCAGGGAATTGTGGTGGAAACAAACAAAAATAGCACATGATTTCTTCCATGCCCATCTACCCTTTGCAGGGATGAAAGCTACCAAAGAACTTGGCACACCAACTGAGGCATACTGCTTTACCAAACCAGGCGAGGCATATGTCCTTTATCTTCCTAAAGGAGGCGCCCCCCAAATCTTACTCCCTGAAGGTAAATATTCGATCCAATGGTTTAATCCACGGCAGGGAGGACCGCTTGTCGATGGTAAGGTTAAAACAATTACTGGCGGAGTAAAAGTTGATTTGGGAATGCCTCCATCGGAAGAAAACAAGGATTGGGTGGTCCTGATAACACTTCGGAAAAAGTAAGTCAAAGAGGACATATCTAAGAAGCCTTTTTGGATTTTCGGCCAGCGTTTAATATATGAATGGCCAATATTCAGGATATGAATCATCCTTCATTGGGACAATTATATTATTTTTATCACATATTGTAGCTATTACAATAAAAACTAACAAATAACTAAAAGCATGAAGACTACTTTTTATATCGTATATATATTTTTCGCACTTGGCGTATTTATGGCCAACGCTCAGACGCAGAGTGTTCATTTGAATTCTCTGGGCTTTTTGCCCCAACAATCAAAAAAAGCGTCCATTGTAGGTGAGACCAAATCCTTTGTAATTAAAAGTGTTCCGGCTAATTCCATTGTCTTTAAAGGGGAAGTATTAAAACCCATCTTCCAGCAAGATGTGAATCAAAAGGTTTCTGTGGCTGACTTTACTTCACTGACAAAAAATGGAAAGTATTACCTGGAAACTGCCGATGGAGTTAAATCCATTGAGTTTGAGATCGGGCCAAAGATTTACAACGATGCCTATTATACTGCCATGCGTGGATTCTACCTATGGCGATGTGGTACAGCTGTAGAAGGCACCCACAATGGCCATCATTTTGCCCATGCGGAATGCCATATGAAAGATGGTTATGAAGATTTTCAGGGAAGGCCTGATGTAATTCGCCCTGGCACGGGTGGCTGGCATGATGCCGGTGATTATGGAAAGTATGTGGTGAATGCCGGAATTACTGTTGGAATGCTATTTATGGCATGGGATCAGTTCCAACCCAACCTGAAGAAGGTCGCCCTTGATTTGCCTGAAACGGCCAAAGGAACTCCGGATTTTCTGAAGGAAATGAAGTGGGAAACCGATTGGTTATTTACCATGCAATACACCGACGGTTCAGGGAAAGTGGCCCATAAATTAACACGTAAGAACTTCGAGCCTTTCTGCAAGCCTGAAGAAGATCTTGAAAAGAGATATTTCACCGATTGGAGTTCAGCAGCCACTGCTGACTTTGTAGCCATGATGGCACAGGCTGCCCGTTATTTTGAACCGTATGACAAAGCCTATGCTCAAAGATGCCTGGCAGCAGCCGAGTTGAGTTACAAGTTCCTGAAGGAAAATCCACAGGACAAAGGTTTTGTACAGGGTGAATTTAAAACCGGGGGCTACCAGACCTCAGATCCGGATGACAGGCTGTGGGCTGCTGCCGAGATGTGGGAAACGACCGGCAAGCCGGAATACCTGAAAGATTTTGAAGCCCAGGCTACGGCTCAAAACTTTACGATTGATGAAGACTGGGACTGGGGCGATGTTTCAAACCTGGGCATGTTCCAGTATGCTATTTCCAAAAGAAAAGGCAAGAATCCTGAAGTGTTGAAAGCGATCCAAAAGAACATTATTGAGGGAGCCAATAAGATTGCGCAAAATGCTGTTGCCGATGTTTATGCCCGTCCATTGATTAGGTATTACTGGGGATGCAATGGAACCATTGCCCGCCAGGTTATAAACCTTCAGGTTGCCAACAGGATTTCACCAGATAAAAAGTATATCCAGACTTCACTGGATGCCATTGCCCATCTGTTTGGCCGAAATTACTACAATCGGTCCTACGTAACTGGATTGGGTATCAATCCGGCAATGAATCCTCATGACCGGCGTTCAGGCTCAGACAATGAAGTAGAACCATGGCCTGGGTACATCGTTGGAGGCGGACACAAAGCAACCGAGTGGTACGACAAAGAAGAAGATTATGCGACCAATGAGATTGCCATCAACTGGCAGGGAGCGCTGGTCTATGCATTGGCAGGATTTATAACTGATTAATTCAAGTTGCTAGCTACTGGCTATTGGTTGCTATTAACTCCTTCAGTTTCTTATATCTGAGCAACTTGCATTACTTAGAAATAACAATGACAGGGCTTTGCTTGTGGCTTGGCCCTGTCATTAAAACCTTCATTCAATCAATAAAAGTTCTGTCTTTTTCTTCTCATTTAAATACTTTATCGGATTAGACCATGGGGTATTTTTTGAATATTTCCTCAGATTTCATCAATATATCAACATACTGGGCACGTTGATAGGTAAACGGGTCTTTTAGGTTTTTTCTGGATAACTTACCCTTAAAATCATTGAGGGTTTTATAACCTTTTTTATCCATCCATGCTTCTACTTCGCTCAACACTGAAGATACGTAGGTCAATTCTCTCTTGTAAATAGCTGACACCATTTGAACGGTATCCACTCCGGCGAGCAACATTCGGATCACATCTTCCGAAGTATAAACACCCCGGCTACCACAGATGCTTCCTTCAATGTTTCCATGAATTAATCCGGCATAGCGAAGCGAGAGATTAATATCGCGTGGTTGGGTCAACTCCCAAGGAAAGTGAAACACTTCATTTTCAATATCGATATCGGGTTGAAAGAAACGATTGAACATTACAAACCCATCTACACCAGCTTCATCCAGGCGCTTGACAAAATTCAGGGTATTGGTATAAAAAGGGCTTAACTTAACGCTCACTGGAATCTTCACTGCCTTTTTAACACTCTTAACTATCTGGTACTGCTTTTCTTCAATGGATGCAGCGCCTACTTCAAAGTATCCGGGAGTGGCATACAGGTTTAACTCCAAGCCATCGACCCCTGTTTCTTCCAGGGCTTTGGCATATTCAACCCAACTGGGTTCGTACAATGCATTCAAGCTTGCAAACACAGGAACAGAAGTAGATTCTTTCAGTTTCCGAAGGTTGAAAAGATGTTCTTTGGGTCCTGCATGTGAAATCTCAGGAAATATCCGGGTCATCTCTGCATGGCGGTCATCATATTCATTCATTTCTTCCTCGAGTTGAAGGCTCTCCAGCTGTATTTGCTCTTCAAAGAGTGATTTATAGACAATGGCAGAAATACCAGCTAGTTCCAGCTCTTTAATCACATCGGGTTTGGTTACAAGATTACAGGCTCCTAAAATTAACGGATTTTTTAGTTTGATGCCCATGTAGGTGGTCGATAAGTCTGCCATAACGTTTGGGTTTTAGTAAGTATATTTTCTAGTTAAACTCTAAAAGTCTTCTTTTGTTCAATGATAAAAAAAAGAAAAGAGGCTTTCTGAAAATCAGAAAGCCTCTTAATTTATTAGTTTTTTAACCGCAAAGATTAATCGCCATTTTTAATTCGCATACAGTAGAATGAACGCCATACAAATATCATAGAAATACAGAATAGAATACCTCCTATAATATAATGTGCCAAACGATAATCTTTTACCCCATCAACAACTGTTGACATGGAAACCGCAATTTCGACTGCGAGTAAGCCAAATAAGGTAGAAAACTTAATGATCGGGTTCAGAGCTACAGAAGTTGTATCTTTAAATGGATCACCAACGGTATCTCCAATGATAGAAGCATCATGCAGGGGAGTGTTTTTTTCACGCAGGTCCACTTCCACCATTTTCTTTGCATTATCCCATGCCCCACCAGCATTAGCCATATAAATCGCTTGAAAAAGGCCAAATACGGCAATTGAAATAAGGTAAGCTACAAAGAAGTTAGGATCAAATAAGGCAAATGCAAGTGTTGCTGATAACAGTACAATAAAGATGTTCCACATTCCCGTCTGAGCGTATTTGGTACAAATCTTTACCACAGCAATTGAATCCTCTAAATCGGCAGTGGCTTTATCCAGGCGCATTGTTTTTTTAATATAAGATACTGCACGATAGGCCCCTGTTGTTACAGCTTGAATAGATGCTCCGCTGAACCAGAAGATCATTGCTCCACCAGTAATAAAACCTAACAATACAGGAGCCTCTGTCAACTCAAGATTTAACATCCCTGCTTTTTTCAGCAGAAGGATAATGGAAAAAATCATCGTTGTAGCACCGACTACAGCAGTTCCTATTAATACCGGTTTGGCAGTAGCCTTAAAGGTATTGCCGGCAGCATCGTTTTCTTCCAGGTAATGCTTCGCACGTTCAAAGTCTGGATCAAAACCAAAATCACGTTTGATTTCTTCTCTGATATTTGGAATCTTTTCAATTTGGGATAGTTCATAAATTGATTGTGCGTTATCAGTAACAGGTCCATAGCTATCAACAGCAATGGTAACTGGTCCCATACACAGGAAGCCGAAGGCGACCAATCCGAATGCAAATATGCTGGCATAGGCAATCTGTTCCATACCTGCCATAGTACTAATAAAGTGAGCAATCGACATTAAGCCAACCATGAGCATACCAATCCAATAGGCTGAGAAGTTACCTGCTACAATTCCGGAAAGGATGGTCAATGATGCTCCACCTTCGCGGGAAGCAGAAACAATTTCCTTCACATGTTTTGATTTTGCGCTGGTAAATGCCTTGATGAATTCAGGGATTAATACAGCAGCCAGCGTACCGCAACTGATAATAGTTGCAAGCTTCCACCACAAACCTGCACTTAAATCTCCAATGAGGAAATAGCTCATGATATAACTAATCATGATACAGGTAATAGCAGCAATCCAAATCAGTCGGGTTAGAGGTTCCTCAAAATCAAAATCAAGTTTATTACCGTATTTCTTTTTTGAAATAGCCTGATTGATAAAATAAGAAATCCCGGAGAAAATATCCATTAAAAAACGCATTCCGAAGATCCATACAATCAATTTGGCTTGAAGACTTACATCGGCAATTGCCAAGGTAATAAAGGTAATCAGCGCAACTCCAGTCACCCCGTAGGTTTCAAATCCGTCGGCGGTAGGACCAACGCTATCACCTGCATTATCACCGGTACAATCGGCAATAACACCTGGGTTACGTGGATCATCTTCATCAACTTTGAAAACAATCTTCATCAGGTCAGAGCCGATATCAGCAATTTTGGTAAAAATTCCACCTGCTATACGAAGTGCTGAAGCGCCCAGGGATTCCCCGATGGCAAATCCGAGAAAGCAATAGCCTACGATTTCCCGAGGTACAAACAGTAAGATGAAAACCATCATGACCAGTTCCAATGAGATCAAAAACAAACCAATGGAGATACCTGCACGCAAGGGAATATTAACAATGTCCCAAGGGCGTCTTTTCAACGAGGCGAAGGCTGTACGGGAATTGGCGTAAGTATTCAATCGAACCCCATACCAGGCCACTGCGAAAGAGCCTCCAATACCAATTGCGGAGAAGAGTAAAACCAGTGTTATGGTAACAGCTGTTGGAATAGCATTATGACCTGCCTCCGGATGCCTGTTCGCCATAATCAGATAAAAGATCATAGCGATTGATACAATGCCAAAAAGAATGGTTAAAAATTTTGCTTGCTGGATAAGATACGTACGACAAGTTTGGTAAATCGTTTCCGAAACTTCCAGCATTGAACGATGGGCAGGTAATTCCTTAATCTTGTTTCGTAGGAATACGCTGATTCCTAATGTGCCTATAATTACCCAAGAACCGTAAAACAACAGTTGCCACGCTGAAAGATTAAAAAAATACGGGAAACTGCCTTCATGTAGATCCGGAATTTTCAGATCTGCTTCACTCGCCCCTAGTGATCCCGAAAGAATCATTAAGCTGAATAGAATAAATAATTGCTTTAGGTATTTCATAATAAAAGAAATGAATAATGGTTTTTTAATTAATAGTAGATTAGTATATGTCAATAAATATTTAATTTGTTTTTATGATTGAATCCTGCACCGCATCATCCTCACCCCAGAAATAGAAGTGACTTTAATTTAAAGATCGCTACTTATCACGTATAAAATTTTTGCCAATCTAAAAGTAAATTCTTCTTTGGATTTTACATTTTTCAAAATATCGATTGAAAAATATTATGCTGATTATTTTCAATAATACACCCTCTTTCATTCAAGTTTTCAATAGTTTAATTGGAGTAGCGATGCCCATTCTGTTATATAACACCTAACGCTCAATTAACATTTAATTAACATTAATCATCCAGTTGAAAGCAGAATGTATGGAATTTTTCATGAATTGGCTCCATTTTGTCCCCTTGAGAAAGCAGATGATATTACAAAAGTAAAGGCTGTTCCCTTTATAGGAACAGCCTTTACTTTTGTAATATCTAATAAGATTGAAACGAGGACTATAAGATTGGATAAGATGTGTTACTGAAATAAAATAATTTACATCAGACTGTAAGCTACAGTTAATCCTACCATTACTATAGAGACCATACTCATCAGTTTTATCAGAATATTTAATGACGGGCCTGAAGTATCTTTAAAAGGATCTCCCACTGTGTCTCCAACAACAGCAGCATTGTGACAAGCCGACCGCTTTCCGCCTAAATGCCCCTCTTCAATGTATTTTTTAGCATTATCCCATGCTCCACCTGCATTGGCCATGAAAATAGCCAGGATGAAACCCGTTGAAGTACCACCCAAAAGCAATCCAACAACGCCCGAAACGCCAAAAACAACGCCCGTAGCAATGGGAATGAATATCGCAAGAAGAGATGGAAATAACATTTCTTTTTGGGCGCCTTTGGTTGAAATTTCTACACAACGTGCATAATCAGGCTCTGCTTTACCCTCTAAAATTCCTTTAATTTCACGGAACTGACGTCGAACTTCCTCCACCATACTTTGAGCTGCACGCCCGACGGCATTCATTGTTAAACCGCAGAATAAAAAAGCAGCCATGGAGCCAATAAATGCTCCTACCAATACACGTGGATTCATCAAGTCGAGATGAAGATATTGCATCATCTCAGGAATAGTAGCTTTGTGGATATCAAGATTAGTGAAATGATTATTGGTGGCATATTGAGTAAATTCAGCTACTTTCTCAGGAATCCGCGCCAGTGCAATTTTTATTTCTTCGATGTAGGAAGCTAAAAGAGCCAGCGCTGTTAGGGCGGCTGAACCTATGGCAAATCCTTTACCTGTAGCGGCTGTTGTATTTCCCAGTGAATCAAGAGCATCTGTACGCATTCGAACTTCTTCAGCAAGACCACTCATCTCGGCATTACCTCCTGCGTTGTCAGCGATAGGACCATAAGCGTCAGTTGCAAGGGTAATTCCTAAAGTTGAAAGCATACCAACAGCTGCAATAGCTATCCCATATAATCCAAAGCTTATATTATTAAAATCAAAATTGGCAGCAAATAAAAAGGCAAGAATAATTGAGGTACCCACAATTAATACTGGAACAGCTGTAGAAATCATACCGGTACCAATACCCGCAATAATTACTGTAGCGGGTCCGGTTTTGGTTGATTCAGCAATATTTTGTGTTGGTGAATATCCTGAAGATGTATAATATTCTGTGATTTTACCAATACCGATTCCTCCCAGCAAGCCGGCCATCATCGAACCCCATACCCCTAAATAATTAGGAATATCCAGATAACGAAGGATTAAATAGGAAAAAAAAGCGATGCCAAGTGAACTGATATTAACTCCTCTACTTAAGGCGTTGAGCAATTGTTTCTGATTGGCGCCTTCCTTGGCTTTAACCATAAAGATTCCAAGAATGGAAAGAAGGATGCCAACAGCAGCGATAACCATTGGAGCAATAACAGCATTAAACTGGATTGTAAAACTTTCTTCGGGGCTGACATTAATACCAATATTTACCAGGTTTGAAGCAACAAAAGCAGTAGCTCCCAATGCAGCCGTTGAAAGAATTGCTCCGCAATATGATTCATACAGGTCGGCACCCATACCAGCCACATCACCAACATTGTCGCCAACATTATCAGCAATGGTTGCAGGATTGCGTGGATCATCTTCCGGGATTCCGGCTTCCACTTTACCAACAAGATCAGCACCAACATCAGCTGCTTTGGTGAAAATACCACCCCCGACACGGGCAAACAAGGCCTGAGTTGAAGCACCCATTCCAAACGTAAGGGTTGTGGTAGTTATAATTATCAATTGCATGGATTTATCATCTGCAATGGTTCTGGCTGTATCTGAGTCAAGCCATCCAATTGCATATTGTAAAAAATAGAACCATACCGAAATATCGAGCAATCCAAGGCCTACTACCACCAACCCCATTACAGCTCCTGAACGGAAAGCAACTCGTAATCCGTCATTCAGTGAACGTTGGGCTGCATTAGCAGTTCGGGCAGAAGCGTATGTTGCGGTCCTCATACCAAAGAACCCTGTTAGTCCAGAGAAAAAACCTCCTGATAAAAATGCAAATGGCACCCATGGATTCTGAATCTTTAACACGTAAGCCATAATGGCAAATAATATAGTCAAAACTAAGAATACCCTGAAAACGACCTTGTATTGTTGTTTTAGGTAAGCCATTGCGCCAGTACGTACATGTTTAGCGATCTTTTTCATCGTGTCCGTACCTTCACTTTCCTTCATCATTTGCTGGAAGAAAAACCAGGCAAAAAACAGTGCCATAACAGAACTGAAAGGCACTAACCAGAAAATAGTATTCATAGATTTTAGATTTAGGCAACCATGTTGCGGTTAGACAATTTTGATTTATGAATAATTTATTTCCGAAATTAATAATTAATACTATTAATAATCAATAAGTTTTAATGTTATTTGACAGAATTTTGCAATACCAGAAAGAAAATATAAATTATGAGAGTATAGGAATATTAATGACAAATGTTTTATGAGGAATTATTCTAACAAATACATCGTCATGACTAAAGTCCATTCCGGCCCATTCAAATTGAAAAAGATCTTTAACAAGTTTTTTACCGCATTATCCTGATAGATTAGGTTAATCTCAAGTAATGATTTAACTACATATAAGAAAAGGTAGCTTTTGGCTACCTTTTCTTATAATATGATATGTATTACACCCATTTTAAATAATGGAAATCCTGACGATGCGGCAATTCCGGATGTTTGGGGTAAACACGAACAGCGTATCCAAAAGCTCCGGAGTTCATGAGTTGGAGGTTTAATCTGTAAGTTATTACAGATCCTTCAACTTTCTCAATATCAAACTGAAGACAATCTACCAATGCGATTGGATTATCTTCTCCGTTTTCAGTGACTACCATTTCAACTCCTACTTCTTCTGGTTTCAATCCTTTCAGATCAACCACTACCCTAGCGGGGTATTTTTCCCCGATTCTTAATACATTTGTAATTCCATCAGTGATCTGAATTTCTTTGACCTCAATTTCATTCCAAAGAGATGAAACATTGAATTTCCAGGCAGCAATCTCTTTAGCTACTTTAAAGTCGGATTCCTTCAAACGGGCAGCACGAATTGCCTGAGGGTTGTAAAAGCGTTCCTGATAATCGCGAATCATGCGTGCTGTAGTGAAATGAGGAGCAACCTGAGCAAATGTATTTTTTATATACGATATCCATTTTTCCGGAATCCCTTTTGTGTTTCGGGTATAAAATGCCGGTAATATTTCATCTTCAAATATATTGTAAATAGTCTCGGCATCTAATTCATCCTGAAGTTCATTTAAATCATACGAACTCTCCTGTGCCAAAGCCCAACCGGCATCTTTCTTGTATCCTTCAACCCACCAACCATCAAGTACCGAGAAATGGATAGTTCCGTTCATCACCCCTTTTTCACCACTGGTTCCTGAAGCTTCCAATGGTCGGGTAGGCGTATTCATCCATATATCCACTCCCTGCAACATCGTCTTGGCCAAATTCATATCGTAATTCTGAACAAAGAGGATTTTGCCAATAAATTCAGGACGTTTGGATATTTCCACAATATACTTAATCAAATCCTGGCCTGCTTTATCGGCAGGATGTGCTTTACCGGCAAAGATAAACTGTACCGGACGTTCCGGGTCATTTACCAGCTTTGACAAGCGTTCGAGATTACGAAATAATAAATGAGCTCTTTTATAGGTTGCGAACCGACGTGCGAATCCAATAGTGAGTGCATAAGGGTTTAGTTTACCAAGCACTTCATTGATTTGTTTAGGATTCTCATGCCTTTTAATCCAGGTATCAGTAAATCGCTGCTTGATGTAACCAATAGTTTTTAAGCGAAGATTTTGCTTAGTGTTCCAGATTTCCTCATCAGGAACCTGGTAAATATGTTCCCACACATCGAAATCCAGTTGTTCTTCAGGAAATTTGTCTCCAAAATATTTTTGATGTACATCCTTCCATTCCTTGGCTACCCAGGTTGAATAGTGTACGCCGTTTGTAACATATCCGATTTCAATTTCTTCAGGCAGGTAACCTTCATATAGAGGCCGCAGAATTTCTTTTGACACATCCCCATGCAAGCGGCTTACTCCGTTGATCCCAACGGAAAGGTTACATGCAAGATAGCTCATATTGAAATGATCTTCATATAAGTTAGCTTTACCCAGACTTATGAATTCATCCCAGCTTATATTAACTTTCTCTGGGTATTTTTCCATATAACGCTTGAAAAGGTCCTGGTGAAATGAATCATGTCCGGCAGGTACAGGCGTATGGGTCGTAAACAAGGTGGAGGCCCTCACCACTTCCTTTGCCTCTGCATATTTCAGTTCTGTAGCCTCCACAAGGTCTTTGATCCTTTCCAGGCCTATCATTGCAGCATGGCCTTCATTACAATGGTAGATATCAGATTCAATTCCAAGTTTTTTCAAAACCCTGATACCGCCAAGCCCCAATAACATTTCCTGTTTCAAGCGGTTCTCATTATCTCCGCCATACAAATGGTGGGTTACAAAACGATCCTCATCAATATTTGTATCAAAATCAGTATCTAAAAGAAAAAGCCTTACCGAACCAATATTGACCTGCCATACACGCGCTGTAACATTTCTTCCTGGAAATTCAACTTCGACGCTTACCCATTCACCGTTTTTATCAAATGCTGGCAGAACAGGAATTTTCGAAAACTGTTGGGCATCGTAATAGGATAACTGTTCACCGGCAATAGATATATTTTGTCTAAAATATCCGTAACGATATAACAGTCCCACCCCCACTAGATTCACTTTTGAATCGCTGGCTTCTTTCAAATAATCGCCTGCCAAAATACCAAGACCTCCTGAGAAAATCTTCAGGCTGTCATGCAAACCATATTCCATACTAAAGTATGCGATAGATGGACCGCTAAGCGTTTGTCTATCCTCCAGATACGTTTGAAGCATTTTCGAAACGTCATTCATTTTAAGAATAAACTTATCATCATTTTCTAATTCAAGAAAACGTTGATAACTCACCATCTCGAGCAATAAGATAGGGTTGTGCTCACATTCATCAAACATTTCAGCATCAATTAACTGAAATAATTCACGAGCTTCGTTATTCCATACCCACCAAAGATTTCTACTTAATTCCTTTAAAGGAGCTAATTTCTCAGGAATATCTGATTCAACAAATAATTTTTTCCAAATTGGTTGTTCCACAATCGAATGTTTTATAAACCTAACACCATGTTCCATCTTCTGCTTCTATTTTATTTTACAGATTAATCCTATAAAAAGCAAAAGAAGTTAAAATAACTTTCATTTATTAAAAGTAATTGTAAAGTGGATGTTAAGTTTTTGGTTATTAATGCCACTACTTATTTGCTGGTTGTTTTTATCTTGGTTGTCTTAGTTGGCGTTGCAGCACGCTGAACATTTTGCTTCGATTGCAGAGTTTTTATTTCTGCCTCATATTTTTTTAGCTTTAGGTCTTTTTCCTCTAAAATTCGATTAAGTCCGGCAATCTCTATTTCAGATTTACTCTCAGGAACAAACGAATTGAGCCTTAGTTTAAAATCACTGAAAACATTCATATAATTTATGAACGCTTCATAGGGACTTTCATAAGGATTGAAGTATTTATGAACTTCGCCATCTGAGAAGAACTTGGTGCACATATAATAGAAATGGTCACTGGCCTGTAAATAATTCCAATCTTTAATCATCACACTATCTGTCACTCTACTCATCCGGTCAGCCAATTCATAGATTTTATTAAAGGCTTCGTCCTGAAGCTCATTACCTAACCAGGCTGTCAGATCACGTTCTTCATCTGCCCAGGAAATGGGTTGGGGTACGCTTACCACTGAAACGGGCTGAAACTTGGTGACAATTTCAGAAGGAGTGGCAAAGGTCATCTTTGAATTTTTGAAAACTGCCTCGGGCAAATGTTCCATGAATTTAAATATGCCCGTATCTGCTCTTTGGTGTTCACCAAATGCCTCGTAATCCAGGAATATATTACAGATCTCATCTTTATCCAGAGAATTCATCCATCCAACAAATTTTTCAGCCGTCAGTGGATATTCATTCCAACCTTGGTTAGAGAATCTGAATCCCAGGTCGTCACTAAGCTTAAAATTGCGCATCAGCACTTTAAGTCTTGGATTAATAGCATTTACATAAAGGAAGTTGGGCGACTTCCATCCCAGGATATGCCGTGCTCCTTCAGTCATCATGGCTTTATAGCCCATATCGGCTACCAATGCACCAATTTCATCTGAATATATTAATTCCGTATTTCTGAAAACCGTAGGTTTCTGACCAAAAAACTTTTCGATAACCTGATCGTGAGCCTCTACCTGCCTTCTGAATAGATCAGGATTCTTTAATGAAACCAACGAATGAGAATAAGTTTCCGATAAAAACTCGACATGGCCTGTCTGAGCCAGGGCTTTGAATGAATCGAGCACTTCAGGGGCGTAAAGCTCAAATTGTTCAAGCGCTAATCCGGAAACAGAATACGCGATTTTGAATTTACCTTTGTGCTTTTTTATCAGCTCGAGCATTAATTTATTGGCAGGAAGGTAACATCGCTCGGCTACTTTCCTTAAAATGGATTCGTTGGCATAATCATCGTAATAGTAATGATCATTGCCAATATCGAAAAAACGGTACCTACGATAACGAAACGGTTGGTGTACTTGAAAATAAAAACAGATGGACTTCATATCGATTGGTTTTTCGTGTTAATCTTTTTAAATTACTTCGAGATAAATATCCCGTACTTTCTTTGCTGAATTCTTCCAAAGCAGGTTTGCCACTTCTTCTTTGCCATGTTCTTTAAACATAGTATGAAGTGCCGGATAATTTATCAACCCGTATATAGCATCAGCCATTGCATAAATATCCCAGTAATCAGTCTTAATGGCATATTTAAGAATTTCGGATACACCCGACTGATAGGAGATAATTACAGGAACATTTGATTGCATAGCTTCCAGAGGTACAATACCGAATGGTTCTGATACCGAGGGCATCACAAAAACATCGCTCATCCGGAACATATCGAAGACATCATCCCCTTTCAGGAAACCTGTAAAATGGAAGCGATCCGTAATTTTTAACTCCGCTGCCCGTTTAACCATGGCATTCATCATATCACCGCTTCCAGCCATTACAAAACGTACATTGTTCATCTTCTGAAGAACCATGTTGGCAGCCTCTACAAAATATTCAGGCCCTTTTTGCATAGTTATACGTCCAAGAAAGGTTACAATCTTTTCATCCACCCCTTTCTTCAACTTAATCTTTTCTTCCGTTGATAATGGTTCTACAGCATTATAGACCGTCACAACCTTATCCGGATTAATATTGTATTTTTCTATGACAATACTTCGGGTTAGGTTACTTACCGTGATAATTTTATCGGCAGCATCCATCCCCTCTTTTTCCATAGCATATACCTGAGGATTCACACTTCCTCCGCTACGGTCAAAATCAGTAGCATGAACATGAATAACCAGAGGCTTTCCAGAAACACGCTTGGCTGCAATGCCTGCCGGATAGGCCAGCCAGTCATGAGCATGTATGACATCGAATTCATTGTCGCGGGCAATTACTTCCGCCACAAGAGAATACTTATAAATCTCTTCTAACAAATTTTGGTCATACCTGCCTGAAAAATTAATTCTCCCTTCCGAGTCTGTTTCAATAAATTTTGTTTGTTCTGACGATACTTTGGTAGTCAACCTCCAGAACTCCTCAGGATCGACATAAGGGATCATTTTTGATTCAACTTCATAATAATCAACTTTAGACTGAAGATTGCTGAATTGAATACTTGTATGTGTTACCGGAACTTCGTTGGCCCCCATAAGTTTCATAGCCGACTGATCTTCGTCTCCATATGCTTTTGGAACCACAAAAGTTACTTTCACATCATCAAACGACGCCAAACCCTTGGTTAACCCGTAACAAGCAGTGCCCAATCCTCCAGATATGTGAGGGGGAAATTCCCAACCAAACATCAATACCTTCATTAGATTCAAGTTAAAAAGTTGACTTTATTCTTCATATTTTCTCATTAATTTGGTGGCACGTATCAGTGCCGCAACGCTCCAGGCCTGTGAAACAGCCCCTTTAGCCCGATGAGGAGGATTCCCGTTATACATTTCCGAAATAGTGCCGATGCAATGTTCGGTCATTTCTTCTTCAAATCCTTCTATTATTTTTTTCACAAATGGCAATCCGCCACGATTGTGTATATTTAGATAACCTTCCACAAAGAAGGAAATAAACCAAGGCCAGGCAGTACCCTGATGAATAGTCAGCTCGCGTTGTTGATAATTACCCTGGCAAATACCTTGATAATCCGGATCCCTGGGTGACAAAGTCCTCAAGCCACGGGGTGTAAGCAATTCGCGTTTTACCGTACTTAATATCGATTTTTGTTTTTCCCTGTCGAGAGGTGAATACTCCAAAGCAGCAGCAATCAACATGTTTGGCCTGATCGACCAGTCGATCATTTCTCCGTCGATACAATCAGCCAGATATTCCCTGCTCTCGGACCAGAATAATTCGTTGAAGGACTGAGCTACCACCGCTGGTAAATCCCCCCATTCATTGATAAACTCCTGATCTTTTTCTGCTTCAGCCAGTTCCAGGGCAAAACGAAGGGCATTGTACCACAGGGCGTTCACCTCAACGGGCATACCACCACGCTGTACAATGGGTTTACCGGCTACATACGAATCCATCCATGTCAACGCTACATTTTCTGTTTTCCCGTATATCAGGCCATTGTCAAGCATGTGGATGTTGAAATCTGTCCCCGTCTTAAAAGCTGAAAGAATGGATTTCATGGAAGGGCCATATTTTTTCCATACTTTCTTTGAGTCATTTATCTGGTGATAATATTGCTGAATAGCCCAAAAGAACCAAAGAGGAGCGTCCATGGAATCATAGAAAGTACCACTTTTTCCAGGGAACTTTGGAAATAATCCATCTTTCAGAAAAACAACATGAGTATCCAGAATATCTTCACAAGTATCTACCTCATTCAGATCAAGCGTTAACCCGGGTAGAGCAATCAAGGTTTGCCTTGTAATCGAACTATACCATGGAAATCCGGCAATTACATTGGTGTGATGATTCTTCCTTACAATAAACTGCTGCGCTGCATTGGTCAGACTGCCTAAAAAAGTATCCCTTGGAATGCGCTTTTTAATCTCACGCGAGAACTTTTGCTTAAAAGATCCGGGGGAGCTTTCTTGGGTAGAAGCAGAAAAAATAACCGATTCTCCTTTTTTTATGGGAAGTTCAAAATACCCGGGGACAAAAAGGTCTTCTTTATAATCATACCCACGGTTCTGCTCTTTTGGGTATTCTATACCATAATGCCATTCCGGGGAAGGAATAAACTCAACTTCCTTTGAAAACTGCATGTGTAAAAACGGATAACCATCATACAGCCTCATCTTGATACCATTTTCTATTTCTATATAACGCGTGTTGGCATATAGATTCGCTTTGCTGAGATCGTGAACATTTCTGAAAGCCAAAAATGGCTTGAATCTAAGAACCGTTGGAGAATGAGCGTCTTCGAGTGTATACTTCACAAGTACCTGTTGTTCTTTTTCAACCAAAATACGTTCCTTGCTCAGCACCACTCCGCCGACACGATAGGTGGTACGGGGTATAATATCAACACTAAAATCACGGATATACTTATGCCCCTTGGGCTCATAATGATCTCCATTGAATTTATGAATGCCGAGATTAAAGGACGCCCCATGCTGAATAACCGATTCATCCAATGATGCCAGCAGCACCTGCTTTTCTCCATCAAGTTCATCCAGTGGACAAATCAACAGACCATGGTATTTTCTGGTATTACATCCGGAAAGTGTCGTGCTGATGTATGACCCTGCACGATTTGAACGAAGCACTTCACGCTGAAGTGAATACTCAAGATTAACCAACTGATTTTTGTCAAATTTTAAATAACTCATAATTATGACTTTTTTGGCCTTTTATATAGTCTTCTGAAAAAAGATGGAATGCTTTTCAAAGGATGGACTGACAACAAAAATACGTATAATATGTTTGCTATTAGATCCTTGATTCCTGTATACCAGCAATATCCTGTTCCAGTTGCTTTTTCTCATTTATAAAATTAAGATAGGGAAAATTAATTGTTAATTTATTAATTTCAGCTAAGTTATATAACAGAAATTTTTCATATTCCGGTGATAATGAATTAACAGGGCGGTGCAATACAGCCTTTCTTATTTTCAACACCTCTTTGGAGAGTTGAAGACTTTCAGCAGACATCATTGCCCTGTTAAAGCGATCGAACATATAATCACTTCCCACCGGACTAATGTGTATGTTTTGTTGTGCTTTGCTTCGGTTGTCTCGATGTTCATCCATT